>JAATFN010000427.1 GCA_015655165.1 Betaproteobacteria bacterium
GGAACTGGAACACACGCTCCTGTTTGCGCGCGAATCCAATATTGATCCGTTAACACTACTGGGTTCCTATGCAGGCGCTATTGGCTGGCCACAATTTATGCCAGGTAGCATTCGTGCTTATGCCGTCGACTTTGATGGTGACGGTCTCATCGACTTACGTAATTCACCAGTCGATGCCATTGGCAGTGTTGCCAATTTCCTGAAAGAACACGGCTGGGAAGAAGGTCTACCGACAGCCTTCCCTGCAACCGTCCCCACAGATGAAGACGACACGGCATGGAAATCGTTATTAGGACGAGGTTTAAAAGTCATTTCCAGTGTCTATGATCTGACAACCGTCAAAGTCTCATCGCCTGTGAACATTCCAACCAATTTGCGTTATGGTTTGATTGATTTGCAAAATGCCGACCGTCCAACAGAATACTGGCTGGTGACGAGCAATTTTTACGCTGTGGCGCAATACAACCGCAGCTATTTTTATGCCATGTCCGTCGTTGATTTCAGTCACGCATTACGTGCGGGATATGATGCTGCAACGTATTCCAAATAACAATGATCGCCTGATCCAGAATCACACATGAAACGCTTTACTCCTGCAGTATTTACGCTGGCGTTGGTCGCAACTCAGCCGTCTTACGCACAAACAGCAAACACCGATGCGGTCATGCCCACAATCGATGTAACGACCGATACACCATCTTATGATGCAAAACAGTCAACCGTTGCCGGATTTGACGAAGCACCATTAAAAGATACGTCGGCATCGGTCTCGGTCATTACCGCAGAGACCTTGCAAAACCAGCAAGCCAAGTTGTTATCCGACATCATCAAAAACGACGCATCGATCACGGAAAATTATGCACCGGTCGGTTATTATGAAAACATCGCCATTCGTGGGTTCGCACTGGATTACGGCAACAGCTATCAGATCAATGGGATGTCGATTGCCGGTGAACAAAACGTTGCCCTGGACAATAAAGAGCGCGTTGAAATTCTCAAAGGCGTCTCCAGCCTGCAAAATGGTGCGGCAGCACCAGGTGGTCTGGTCAATTATGTGACCAAGCGCCCGGCCAATGTTCTTTCTATCCTGTTGGGCTTTGATAGTAATGGTTCACGCCAGTATTCGACCGATCTGGGTATATTGTTTGGTGAGCACAAGCAATTCGGACTACGCATCAATGCCGCACATGAAGATATTCATTCCTATGTAGAACATGCAGACGGGCGGCGTGAGTTTGCTTCTGTTGCTGCGAGTTGGATCATTTCCCCTAAAGCCGCCTTGCAGTTCAATATCGAACATCAGGAAAAAGTACAACGCTCAGTCTCCGGCTATCAATTGCTAGGGAATACGACCGTACCAGCAAACGCATCACGCACTAAACTCTTGGGCTATCAAAGCTGGATGGATCCCGTCAAAATCAGCGCATTGAATATGGATATGCGCCTCGATCTGGAATTATCCAGACAATGGCGTAGTTATTTTGCTGTGTCACGCAGCCGCACTGTGATTGACGACAATGTTGCGTTTGCCTATGGTGATCCGAATTTCGGAATATCTTTTGGTGCGAATGGCGACTACGGCATTTATGACTACCGCAATTCTGATGATACCCGTCGCAATGACCAAGCCAAAGCCGTGTTACTGGGTAACGTCGATACTGGTAGCATCCATCACAATATCACACTGGGTGTTTCTACAACACGCAGAACCGTTGATAAATCCGATGGTATTAATGAATATATCGGCAGCGACAATATCTATAATCCTAATCCGGTTGTCTTACCATCATCGGGTAAAACAATGCCAGATGCCTATCGTAACCTTGACAGCCGCCAACAGGCATTATTTGTCACCGATAAAATCCGTTTGAACGAGCAATGGCAAATCATCGGAGGCGGGCGTCAGATATGGTTGCAAGAAAAAAATTACGACGATACCGGTAGCACCATTCGCAATACAGATCGTTCACTATTTTTACCGCAACTGGCCCTCATTTACCAACCGACCAATCGCACAACCCTCTATACCAACTATACGGAAAATCTGTCTTTGGGTGGTCAGACACCTTGGTGGGTAGACAACGCAATGGTATTTTTATCACCAACAAAAACACGCCAGATTGAAGCAGGTATCAAACATGATCTGAACAATGATGTCAGTGTCACCGCAGCACTTTTCCAGATGCGAAAACCATTTGAATATCCACAACCGGACAGCAGCCTAGCAGGTTACACCTATGTGCAACAAGGTGATCAAACCCACCGCGGTATTGAATTGGGTGCGAACGGCAATGTCACCAAACGGTTACATATCACAGCGGGCATCACACTTTTACAAGCGCGTGCGAGTCACTCGGGTACGCCCAGCTATGATGGCCATCAAACGATCAATGCGCCCCGTGTGCGCAGTGCTGTACATGCGGACTATCGTGTACCAGGCATGGAGAATCTGAATGTACTGGGTAGCTGGTTATATAGTGCCAAGAAAGCTGCCAACCGTGAGGGGACAGCCGAAGTCGGTGCTTACCATGTATTTAACACCGGCGTGCGTTATCAAACACGTTTGGGTGGCAATACAGCGACGATCCGATTCACGGTCGACAATGTCTTTAATAAATACTATTGGAAAGATGTCGGGGAATATCTGGGAGACAGTTACTTGCATTTGGGGGCCCCGAGAACTGCACGTATTTCTCTGCAATACGATTTTTAGTTGTATAGCGTCATACAGGGTGCCATGCCTTGCATGACCTCATCTTGTCATGAAAGCGGACAAATGAGCTACCAGTATTTTGCATCGTTCTATATAAAAATATAGACAAAGGAGAACATCACGGCGAGCATGAGCGTCGAGACAATTATTCGTCTGTTGTGAACGGTGCCAGTAATTTGCTGAACACGGCAAAGTCACCTGCTAACGATGCGGCCGCTTTATGCTCCATCGCACGATAGTGCGCTACCACACCACGACCGAACTCGGTTACCAACGCACCTCCGCCA
>JAATFN010000015.1 GCA_015655165.1 Betaproteobacteria bacterium
ATATTGTGAAAGACCCGGCTGCCATTTTAAAGGGGGTCACCAGCATGCAGTATGACATCGGATATGCCAATGTCATTAGTAATCTGCAAGCAATAGATCGCAAGCAGCCCATTGTTCTTGTACACCCGGCGTATGAATATCCAGAAGAAGCCAGTGAAGATCCACACCAATTCTATGTCGCCCCAAACAGCAAAATCCGTCAGTTATCCGATTTGGCCACGGCAAAAATCGGCGTTCCGTATCTACACAACATCGCAGAATGGAGCATCAGGAAAATTCTGGACAATCAGGGAATTAGCGACCACAGAAAGATTCGCTGGCGTCAGGTGTCAATCGAAAACGCCTACAACTTTGTACTGAACGGCACTGTCGACGGCGTCTGGCTAAAGCAACCGGAAGGTAATATGGCCAAAGCCGCCGGGTTGATACCGGCGTTCTCGGTAAGCACCAATGCCTTACCGGGAGCAACTGGCGGTTATTATTACACCAGCAAGAAATTCTCGATCAAATATTGGGATCTGTTAAGTAAATTTCAAATTGCAATGACCGAGGCGAATTTCTATGCGTCACAATACCCGTCACACAATCGTGAAGCCATTGCCAAATATCTACATATCGATCCATCGCTGGTCGATGCAGCAAACCTGAATAACCACTCCAACGACATTGGGCTACCCCACCTCAAAACCATCATCACAGATGCACTACGTTATCGCCTGATCAGACGAGCACCAAACACCGATCTCGTGTTCTGGAAAAAATAGCCTGTCCTTTGTTTTGCAAACAGCGATGTGATAAAAGCAATAGACGTAAAAAAACCCGCAAACATGTGCGGGCTCTATTCGATTCAGGAGCATCTTCGCGGCATCCAGACCTATCTGGAAAGTGACACCACCGTGAAAGAAGTTGCTCTTGATTCGAAGCTGCTTTTAGCAACCTAGTGCTAATAGTACACTGTATCTTTATACAGCGCAAGCATTATTTTATTTGCCCTCATGGATACGTAACCCCTCAAACGGTAAAGGCAAGGCCGTTTTATACCTAACCTGTTTTAATGCGAAGCTGGAGCGAATGTTCGCAACACCTGGCACCTTGGTCAGATGATTCAAAATAAAACCCTCTAATGCCTGGATATCCGGCACTAAAACGCGCAATAAGTAGTCTGCGTCTCCCGTCATCAGATAGCATTCCATGACTTCAGGACGCTCGGCAATAGCCGATTCAAAACGTTGTAAAGCCCCTTCTACCTGTTTTTCCAGACTGACATGGATAAACACGTTAACGTGCAAACCCAGCATCTTAGCGTCCAGCAAAGTCACTTGCTGTCGAATCAGGCCAAGCTCTTCCATCGCTTTGACACGATTAAAGCAAGGTGTCGACGACAAGTTGACAGAGCGTGCCAGCTCCACATTGGTAATGGCCGCATTGTCCTGTAACTGGTTCAGGATAGCGATGTCTGTTCGATCCAAATGACGCATAAAGATAATTTATCTGTAAAAATATAATATTGAAGAATATATAACTCAAAATATCCGATAACACCAGTAAATAGGAAAAAAATTCTCGCCATTCAACTCTACAATTGTCCGACTTAATCACTATTCGTAAAGCCGGTCAATCATGCGCACATCAGGCCCTATTCCTGCGACAACAACGCTTGCTGGTCTTCACGGCCAGCGACCCGCATTCTTGTCTGCACACGCAAAAGGGATTGTCTTGCTGGGTTTGGCGATTGTGATCTGGGGAATTAACTGGCCTGTCATGAAATCAGGCTTATCCCATATCGGACCATACTGGTTTTCAGCAACACGGTTTGCCTTAGGTGGACTGTGTCTATTTGCGTTGCAAATCGCAACAGGTACACTACGTCTACCAACCAAACGTGATTTACCCTTGGTGTTGAGCGTTGGCTTGGTACAAATGCTGACATTCACTTTACTGGGCGCCATTGCCATGACGGAAATACCGGCAGGCCGCTCCGCAGTACTTGCTTACACCACCCCGCTCTGGGTGACCCCGATTACCATCTTGTTCTTTCGTGAACGGTTGACACGCAATCAAGCCATCGGTATCGGACTTGGCATAGTGGGTGTTGTTGCCCTCTTTAATCCATTCACGCTGGACTGGTCAAATACTTTTCAGTTAAAAGCCAACCTGATGTTGCTGTCTGCTTCATTTTGCTGGGCACTGTGCATTATCCACTTGCGCTACTATAAAGGCGATTCCAGCGCCTATCAGTTGGCACCGTGGCAAATGCTGATGGCAACATTACCTTTAATCGCCATCGCCTACATTGTTGAAGGCCCATATAGTGGTGATGGCACGGCCAATTTCTGGACCACGATTTTATTTGTCGGCCCTGTTGCTACGGCATTTTGTTTTTGTGCGGTCAATGCCGCCAGCATGTGGCTGTCCAGCACCAATATGGCAACTGCCATGCTGGGTGTACCAGTGATCGGCTTACTCTCTGCAGTACTGTTTTTAGGTGAACAATTAACTGTCGGTTTGACAATTGGCGTCATCGCTATTGTCAGCGGTATTTTTATTGTTTCGTTGAGATCCAAAAAAACAGTGCACATCCAACCCTAAAACATATGCCAACGTCATCAAGGCGTCGGCATACAAACACCGGGGCTTCACGCAACAAATTTACACCGCTGTGCGCATCGTCACAAACTCTTCTGCTGACGTCGGATGAATGCCGATCGTGCGATCAAGAACGGTTTTGGTAACACCACATTGCATGGCGGCTGCAAACCCCTGAATAATTTCTCCCGCATCGCTACCCACCATATGCATACCCAGTACGACATCGGTCTTTGCATCGACGACTATTTTCATGAAAGTACGCTCATCACTACCGCTTAACGTGTGTTTCAGTGCTTTGAAATCACTTTTGAAGATACGGATTTCACCATACTTTGCACGGGCTGTTTTTTCGCTTAAACCTACCGTTGCCACATTGGGATAGCTAAACACTGCAGTCGGAATGTTGTCGTACGACATCGATTGACGGTTGTTGTCAAACAAACGTCTGGCGACAATCATGCCTTCTGCCAACGCAACCGGTGTCAGTTCAACACGATCGATCACGTCGCCAATGGCAGTAATGGATGCAACATTTGTCTGGAAATCATCATCGACATCAATCGCACCATTTTCCTTTAACACGACACCGGCCTTATCCAGACCCAACCCCGCCGTATTGGCCGCACGCCCTGTCGCAAATAGTACGCAGTCAACCATCACTGTCTGCCCACTATCCAATGTCACCTTTTTACTATCTGCTCGCTGTTCAATACTGGTAATTTGCGTCTTGAGAGAAATTGTCATGCCTTTTTTTTGCATTTCTTTTAACAGCACCTCACCCAATTCGTCGTCCATATGACGCAACAGGCGATCGCCACGATGCACTAAGGTCACAGCACACCCCAGTCCGTTTAATATGGATGCCAATTCAACTGCAATATAACCGGCACCGACAACGACCGCACGCGCCGGCAAAGCGGCTAATTTGAAAAACTCATTGGAAGAAATGGCGTGTTCAATACCTGGAATAACCGGCAACACAGGCCAGCCACCAGTTGCCACCAGAATATGACGGGCTGTGATTGATTTCCCATTCACACGCACCGTATGAGCATCGTCGATTGTGGCCCGCGCGTCATACACTGTCACACCCGATGTGGTTAACAAATTGCGGTAAATGCCATTCAAGCGTGTAATTTCCCGGTCTTTTGCAGCGATTAACGTAGGCCAGTCAAATGAGCGCTCGCCCAACGTCCAGCCAAAGCCTTTTGCCTCGCTGAATTCTTGTGCGAAATGTGCTGCATAAGACATCAGTTTTTTAGGAATGCATCCGACATTGACACATGTGCCACCCAGATAGCGCTCTTCGGCAATCGCCACACGTGCACCAAAGCCAGCAGCAAAACGGCTTGCACGTACACCACCGGAACCACCGCCGATGGTGAATAAATCGACATCGAATTCACGTGACATGATGGACTTTCTGATAAAAATAAATATCCATCGATTATACGTTGATCGATGACTTTTTTTGGAAGTAGCCCTGGCTTCTAAAATGAGGGGCCTGTATATAAAAAGGTCCGCAACATCATCTGTTACGGACCTGCTCTATACGA
>JAATFN010000388.1 GCA_015655165.1 Betaproteobacteria bacterium
ACCTGATGCCATGCATACCATCTCTTTGGGCTGTGAATACCTGTTTATTACAGGTATTGCAGATGAATCCCATGACATTACCAACATCTTGTTTGACGAAACCGGCATCATCCGGCAAGATCACTGGCCACGCCTTCCGGGTACTTTCATCGGCGCCGGGTCGACCTTGTCTGCAGCCATTGCCGCCATGTTTGCCAATGGCCTGCCCGCACCGGAATCTGTTGCAGAAGCACAAGAATTTACATTAGCAGCCATGAGTAACGCACAGCGCCTGGGGATGGGGAAACTGGTTCTCGACCATTATTTCTGGGCCCGCGAAGCACCACCGGTCACACCTTAACCTGAATGAAGGCTCACGCATGACGACGACTTCTTTGAACAACACATTATTCGAGCGTGCACAACGCACCACACCTGGTGGCGTTAACTCACCTGTGCGCGCATTCCGCTCTGTTGGCGGCACACCACGATTTATCAAACGCGCACAAGGTGCCAGCTTCTGGGATGTGGAAGATAAAGAATATATCGATTATATCGGTTCCTGGGGGCCGGCAATTGTCGGTCACGCACACCCGGATGTCGTCAAGGCAGTACAAGACGCCGCGGTCAACGGCCTGTCTTTCGGCGCACCGACCGAAGGCGAAATCTTGATGGCAGAAGAAATCTGCAAACTGGTGCCATCCATCGAACAAGTGCGTCTGGTGTCTTCCGGTACAGAAGCGACAATGAGCGCGTTACGCTTGGCGCGCGGCTACACAAAACGCGACAAAATCATCAAATTCGAAGGTTGTTACCATGGGCACGCAGACTCCCTGTTGGTGAAAGCCGGCAGTGGTTTGTTGACATTTGGCAACCCCACCTCGGCAGGCGTACCAGAGGACTTTGTCAAACACACATTGGTGCTGGACTACAACAATACCCAGCAACTGGAAGACACCTTTGCAGCCGTCGGCGACGAAATCGCCTGCGTCATTGTCGAACCGGTTGCCGGCAACATGAATCTGGTCAAAGCATCACAGGAGTTTCTAGATACCATGCGCCGCCTTTGCACCAAGCACGGTACAGTATTGATTTTTGATGAAGTCATGAGCGGTTTCCGTGTGGCTTTAGGTGGTGCGCAATCATTAAACGGCATTATTCCTGACTTGACAGCACTTGGCAAAGTCATCGGCGGTGGTCTACCTGTTGCAGCCTTTGGCGGCAAGAAAGAGATCATGGCGCATTTGGCACCCTTAGGTGGCGTTTATCAGGCAGGCACCTTGTCAGGCAACCCGATTGCTGTTGCAGCAGGCCTCACGACCCTCAAAATCATCCAGACGCCTGGTTTCCACGCAAGACTCGCAGCAACAGCCACACGTTTGACGACCGGGTTGACGCAAGCGGCAAAAGCCGCAGAAGTTGCATTCACAGCAGATGCGATTGGCGGCATGTTCGGTTTGTATTTCGCCAAGGACATTCCGTCTAGCTATACCGAAGTCATGCGGGGTAACAAAGAACGTTTCAACACGTTCTTCCATCACTTGCTAAACGCCGGTGTGTACTTGGCACCATCAGCATTTGAAGCAGGTTTTGTATCGGCAGCCCATACCGATGCCATCATCGATCGTACCATTGCGTTGGCGCAGGACGCGTTTGCACAACTGGACTAACATACGTAAAAAAAGGACGCGGTTTACCAACCGCATCCTTTTCATGCTCTATTTAAAACAGGTAAATTACACCGAGAACGAAGAACCGCAACCACATGTTGTTGTTGCATTCGGGTTCTTGATCACAAACTGTGCGCCTTCGAGATCATCTTTGTAATCGATTTCCGCGCCAACCAGATACTGGTAACTCATCGAATCAATCAATAACTGCACACCATTTTTAGTCATGGTTGTGTCGTCATCATTCGCGATTTCATCAAATGTGAATCCGTACTGGAAGCCGGAACATCCGCCACCCTGTACAAATACACGGAGCTTCAGATCCGGATTGCCTTCTTCTTCAATTAACTGCGCGACTTTCGCGGCAGCATTGTCAGAGAAATTAATCGGTGAAGGGATGGCATTATCTTGTGTTTGGGCAACTGTACTCATTTTCAGACTCCTGCTAGGTCGAACAATATAATCCTATTATAGACCTTCTGCAAATATCATGCTTCGCCTGGTGCGGCAAATTTCAAGATCTGTGATGTTTCCTCGACGTGCCCGGGATTTAACTTGCCTGTAACCAGCGCGCCACTGTGCATTTCAATTGCTTTATAGTAAATATTACCAGTAATTCTCGCTTTGGGTTGTAATTCGATCAATTCAACCGAATACACATCTCCGATAATTTCACCGTTAACGATCAAATGAACTGCACGAACCTCCCCTTCAATCCTTGCCTGCTCGGATATAACCAGGACACTCGGTTCTGCAACTTCGGCATTCACATTACCGGTAACACGGCCATCAATACGCAAACCGCCTTTAAAACCCAGCTCCCCCTGAATATGAGCGGAACTGCCAATGAGACTGTCGATCGTATTTTTGCCTTTTCTCGCCAACATGACTCTCCCCTTACAAATTAACGGATTGCTGCGCCCTTATTTGACCATTGCCCAGTACCCGTGCTTGAACGGTTTTAACCGTTGCCCCTTCAGGTAGCGTTAACACACCTTCTACCCGCTGATAGTACTTGAATGATAGTTTGAATCTTGCAGCATCCGTCCCGACCTTATTATCGGGAAAATTAATCATAACATTTTTACCGCCCTGCAAAACCGTCACAACCAACCCTAAATCCCCGCTAAATTCACGTGCGGTTTTTTCACCTTGAATTACCAGTAAACGATAACGCAACTGGTTAGGGGTCAACATTTCTGCGCGAAAGCGCTGGATAGCAATACCTTGCGTACCAACATTCGTTGGCAATAAGCGCTCAAAAAAAGCCAGATCTTCTTTTAATCTGACATTTTCAGATTCGAGTACTTTAATCTGATTGGCAAACTGGTTTCCCGTCGCGCGCACCATATTCAACTGGCTTTCAGCCGCATTCGCCATGCTGGACAACTGATCGCGCTCCGAAGTCAATTCCTTGACCTGCTTGGCAAGCATCTCGATTTCGTCTTTCATCCCACGCGCATTGGCACCGGTAAAATTCATGCCCAAGCCATAGGCCCAAAAAGTAATGGCACTACCCAGTGCGATGATCACTATAAACAACAGGCCACGTAGCGGCCACGGCAATTGCTGCCGTATTGTCATGCTAGGCGCCGAGATCGACAAGCGCCTTTTTAGAAGTTTATATTTCACGGCAAAACAGGAACATGGTGTAACCCCGCTGTTTCGTCTAGTCCAAACATCACATTCATACATTGAACTGCTTGGCCAGAAGCGCCTTTGACCAGATTATCCTGCACGACCAGTACAATAACCGTATCACCGTCATCCGGGCGGTGCAAAGCAATTCTCAGCATATTTGACGCCCGTGTCGAACGTGTTTCAGGATGTGTACCAAACGGCATCACATCGACAAACGGCTCGTGCGCGTACGCATCTTCAAATATGGCTTGCAATGCCGCATTATTGATCTCTTTTGTTAACCGTGCATACAGCGTCGAATGCATACCCCGAATCATTGGCACCAGATGCGGTGTAAACAACAATCCCACCTTATCATCTGTCAGTGTATTTAAACGTTCCAGTGTTTCCGGTAAATGACGATGTCCTGACACGCCATACGCCTTAAAGTTATCTGATGCCTCCGAGAACAAAATCCCGATCTCGGCTTTACGTCCGGCACCCGACACGCCCGATTTGCAATCGGCAATCAAATGTGACGCATCAATGATGCCGGCTCTTAATAATGGCGCAAAACCGAGCTGCATTGTCGTTGGATAACAGCCGGGATTACCTACCAATCGTGCATTTTTAATCGCATCGCGATTTAATTCAGGCAACCCATATGCCGCCTCTTTTAATAACGCCGGGCAACTATGCGGCATTTTGTACCACTTCTCGAAGCTTGCCGTATCTTGCAGACGAAAATCCGCTGCCAGATCAATGACTTTAACACCGGCTGCCAATAGTTCGGGCGCTTGTGCCATGGCCACACCATGTGGTGTTGCAAAGAAAACAACATCACAGTCGCTCAGTTTGGCTTTGTCTGGTGAAGAAAACGCGACATCGACACGTCCACGCAATGACGGAAACATATCGGCTACAGGTAAACCATCTTCCTTGCGTGATGTCACAGCATGCACACGTGCTTGTGGATGCGTTGCCAAAATACGTAATAACTCAACCCCTGTGTAGCCTGTACCGCCGACAATACCAACCTTAATCATGATTTCCCTTGCTTGTTAATCTATTACAAACCCGATGCGAACGATTAGGATAACCTTTTTACATCCACCCTTGAATAAAAGATCATAACAAAAAAGCCGCCTGACATAATGTCGGCGGCCTTTTGTTGTGCCCAAGGCACGTATTTCGCAAGTATATTAACGCTTGGAGAACTGTTTCGCGCGACGTGCTTTGCGCAAACCAACCTTCTTACGTTCAACTTCACGTGCATCACGCGTCACAAAACCTGCTTTTGACAATTCAGGTTTCAATGTTGCGTCATAATCGATCAAGGCACGTGTAATGCCGTGACGCACCGCGCCAGCCTGACCGGACTCACCACCACCGTGGACATTAACCAGAATGTCGAAACGTTCGACATTGCTTGTAAATTCCAGTGGCTGACGAATCACCATCAAACCTGTTTCACGAGAGAAATACTCTGCGGCCGGTTTGCCGTTTACAACGATGTTGCCAGAGCCTGCTTTGATGAACACACGCGCGACTGCACTCTTGCGACGGCCGGTTCCGTAATTGTAGTTACCGATCATGTCAATTCCTTACAGTTCGAGTACTTGTGGTTGCTGAGCTGCATGCGGATGGTTACCGTCTGCATAGACTTTCAGCTTCTTGATCATCGCGTAGCCCAAAGGACCTTTTGGCAACATACCCTTGACTGCTTTTTCCAAAGCACGACCAGGGAAACGTTGTTGCATTTTCAAGAAATTGGTTTCGTAGATACCGCCTGGGTAACCACTATGACGATAGTATTTCTTATCGTTTGCTTTAGTGCCTGTCACACGCAATTTACCTGCGTTAACGATGACGATAAAGTCGCCCGTATCAACGTGAGGAGTAAATTCTGGTTTATGCTTGCCGCGCAACCGGAGTGCCACTTCGCTGGCAACACGTCCGAGGACTTTGTCCGTCGCGTCAATCACGAACCACTCGCGCTGCACTTCATGTGCTTTTGCGGAAAAGGTTTTCATGCTGACTTCCTAAGTAAATAATAAACGCTCAAACTGGCGGTTCTACGGCCTTGCGGCCAGAGACTCATCCTTTTATCTTTCCAGAGCGCACGGAAAAGTCCGTCATTATAGCGGCTTTCACAATTTAGCACCAGAATTCCGTCAATTATGCGTCAAACCGCCATTTTTAATGGCAAAAACCCCCAAAAACCCGACGTGCGCCAGCCAATGTGCAAAAGAAAAGTTACAATAGCCCAACTCTTATCAACCCAACTCAACCAGCAGGAACTCGGATGGAAACCACAGTACGATGGGCAGGTCTGTCAGGAATGACTTTTGTTGCGGAAACAGGTTCGGGCCATCTCGTTACCATGGATGGCGCACCAGATGGCGGAGGCCGCAATCTGGCCCCTCGGCCGATGGAGATATTGCTCGCCGGCACAGGCGGCTGCACGGCCTATGATGTCGTCATTATTTTACGTAAAAGCGGCCAGGACATCCGTGGCTGCGATGTCAAACTGACATCGGAACGCGCAGAACTTGACCCGAAAGTCTTTACCAAGATCCACTTCCACTTCACAGTACGTGGTCGCAATCTGCGTGCAACCATTGTCGAGCGTGCCATCAAAATGTCACATGACAAATACTGTTCTGCGTCCATCATGCTGGAAAAAACAGCGGAGATCACCCACACTTACGAGATCATTGATGACCTCACCGAAGTCGCACCAACCCTGTAAAGCTTGAGCACCACAGAAAGGGACGCCAAGCGTCCCTCGTCCCTTTTCACATCTTCAGATATTTTGCCTGCAAACAGGTTAAAACCGTTCGTAGCCCAACAGATACCGCCACTGACCGACCGGCAAAGCCGACATTGACACACGACCCAGACGAATCAAACGCATCTCGACTATAGTTAAGCCGACCAATTCGCACAGATAGGCAATGACACCAGGTTGCGCGCCCTTGATTGCAAAGCGCAAGCGTTTCTCGTTTTGCCAACTGACTTTCGCAGCCATTGCCTTGCCATTGTATTTTGAAACACGTCCCAATCGTGTCAAACCGTCGGGCACCATGTCACCACGAACCTCGACAATATATTCGTGCTCCAACGTCGCATTGTCTTCAATGACTTTACGTGCTATGCGCCAGTCCTGTGTAAACACAACCAGGCCGCTTGCTTGCACTTCAAATGCATCTGTCGACTCCATTTTACGGATATGCGCTTGCAAAAAACGCCTGCCCGACCGATCCTCGGCATACAGTGTCGCAGCAGAAATCGATGCATATGCATCATCCAATGTCATGCCTGCCGGTTTATGCAACAAGATTGTTGCAGGATCCATCTGCACGAGACTCGCTTTAGGCAATAACACAACTTTTTGTGTCGGCAACACACGCACACCGGGCTCTTCGACAACTACATCATCAACACTGACCCAACCACCCTCGATATATTGTACGGCTTCGCTGCGCGAACATGCGGCCACTTCTACAACACCCTTGGCCAAGCGCACAGAATCAGTCATAAGGGATCTTTAAAAAAGAGATTTCTGGGCGTTAAGCTAGGCCAAACACCCGATACATGAGCAGACGGAAACATCAAATACGGTAAGCCAGCGTCGTCATGACTTTAGACATGACCTTCATCACCGCTTTGACGGGCAACGGCATCTCGGTACCACCCAATGCACGTGCAGCAGCACCATGCGCGATTTCATCGACGCGCATTTGCTCGATAATGGCACGGGATTTATTATCTTGCACTGGCAACTTTTGCAGATGCCCGGTTAAATGGTCCTCTACCTGCTTTTCCGTTTCAGACACAAAACCCAGACTACGCTTGTCGCCAGCAATCGCGGCTATTGTTCCCAGCGCGTAAGAACTCGCATACCAGAACGGGCTTAAAAAACTTGTATGTGAGCCCAGCTCGTGCAAACGCTGCGCAGTCCACGCCAGATGATCTTCTTCCTCGATACCGGCATGGGCCAACTGGGCTTTTACCTCAACCGTTCTGGAAAAGCGTCCCTGCGCATCATACAGCGCTTGTGCACAGATTTCGCCAACATGGTTAATCCGCATCAATCCTGCACTATGCTTCCTTTGTTCATCACTTAATGGCACTTCTACCAGTGAT
>JAATFN010000106.1 GCA_015655165.1 Betaproteobacteria bacterium
GCCATATGTGATCCGGATGACGTGTTGCGTGAGATCACGCGTACGTTAAAGTCGTTTGGCCAAGTGCATCGATACAGTCAGTTGCAGCCGTTCACGCATGTATTTACCCACTTCAAACTGCATATCACGCCCTATCTTGTCGATATCGACAAGATAGGACAAAAACCAGGCGCACCATATGTCTGGTATGCAAGCGACAAATTGGCGACGGCGCCATTGCCGGTACCGGCCAAAAAACTGTTGGTGGGATCGTTGTTGCAGGAAGATTTACTATCAGCTTAACTGGCGGTGGCGCAGTACAACGTGTTCCTGTGATGTGAAGTGTCTGACCAATTTCTCTACGATATACACAGAGCGGTGCTGACCGCCGGTGCAGCCAATGGCAACAGTCAGGTAACTGCGGTTGTCGCGTTTGAATGCCGGCAGCCATTTTTCAACAAATTGCTCTATATCGTTGTAGAGATCCTGTACGATGGGCAAGGCGTCGAGAAACTGTATGACAGGCTCGTCTTTGCCTGTTAACGGGCGTAGTGCCAAGTCGTAATGCGGATTGGGGAGCATGCGCACATCAAATACAAGATCCGCATCTAGCGGCACGCCGTATTTGAATCCAAATGAGGTAAACAAAATGGTTAATGACGCGTGTCGGGTATCGATAAAATCTTTGACCCAGTTGCGCAGTTTATTGGCAGTCAGATTGGAGGTGTCGATGATATGTTCCGTGCCTTTGAAGTCACTCAGCATGTCGCGTTCTTTTTCGATGTACTCGGCGAGTGTCAGTCTGTCGGCAGGACTAGGGGTTCCGGTAATGCGATGAGACAACGGATGGCGGCGACGTGTTTCTGAAAAACGGTTGATCAGCGTCTCGGTGTTGGCTGTCAAGAACAGAATTTTAACGTCATGGCCTTGGTCTTTGAGTTTCTGGATATCGGCTCGCCAACCGGCGAATGAAGTCGCACTACGTGCATCGGTGGCAATTGCCAGCATTTCTGTGCCGTCATGGATGAGTGTTTCGACCAGATTGCACAAGAGCGATGGCGGTAGATTGTCGACACAAAAGTAGCCCGCATCTTCAAGAACATGCAGTGCAACTGTTTTTCCGGAGCCGGAAATACCTGTAATCAGGATGATTTGCATAGCACACCGTTTTGCCTAGTGAGTGAGGTCAAATGGGTTCGCCGTTGACAGCTTTACGCTGACGATCAATAAACAACTTGAGTGTGTCAATACCACGTAACTGTAAAATAGTATTACGCACTGCTGCTTCAAGCAAGACCGCAATATTACGACCGGCGGCAACAGGAATGACGACTTTACGAATCGACAAGCCCAGCACTTCTTCGAACTGGGCATCCAATGGCAGACGTTCATAATTCTCTTCAAGTGTACTACGTCGGATCAAGTGCACAATCAGATTTAACCGCATTTTACGACGCACGGCTGTTTCACCGAAAATCGTTTTGATATCCAGTAATCCCAAACCGCGTACTTCCAGAAGATTTTGTAACAATGACGGGCAACGGCCCTCAATGACATTCGGGGCGATACGGGAGAATTCGACCACATCGTCGGCAACAAGTCCATGGCTGCGCGAAATGAGTTCGAGACCCAGTTCGCTTTTGCCCAATCCCGATTCTCCGGTAATTAACACACCCACGCCCAGCACATCCATGAAAACGCCATGCATGGTGGTTTGTTGGGCCAGCTTTTTGGATAGATAAACGCGCAGAAAATCGATGACTTGTGCTGCCGGCAAAGGTGTCGAGAATAAAGGAATGTTTTTCTCGTCACAAATGGCCAATAATCCCGGCGGGGTGGTTAAACCTTGTGCCAGAATAATGGCAGGCGGGTTGCCTGCGACTAATTCTTCAATTTGGCTGGTGCGCGAGGTTTCTGGCAGGCGGCGGTAATATTCGACTTCCTGATTGCCAAAGACTTGGATCCGGTTTGGGTGAATCAGGTTTAAGTGGCCGACCTGGTCGGCTGCAGAGACTGCATCGCCTGAAATTAAACGTTCGCCACCAGGAAACCCGGCAAACCACCCGAGTTGCAAGGTTTCGCGGTTCTCTTCATAGATTTGCTGAATCGATAGCGCAGCGCAAAGTGGCATAGAGCAAATTTAGTTGGTGATCGATGTTGAAGTGTTTTTTGCAGCCAATTTGGTTTTTAAGATCAATGAAGAATCATCGGCATGTTTCGCCGTAGATTGCCATGTGACCAGCTTGGAATACACAGACTGGGCATCGTTATCTTGTTCCAGATCGGTACGTAACGCTTCATCGTAGAGCATTTCTGCTAATTCAGCCAGTAAATCCAGATGCTGTTGGGTAACATTGGCCGGGATTAGTAAAAATACCAGTAATGTTACCGGCAAACCATCAGGAGATTCGAAAGGAATCGGTTCGGCCAGTCGCATAAATAGTGCCAATGGCGCTTTTAAGTCCTTGATGCGCCCATGGGGCACGGCAATGCCGTGTCCTAGCCCTGTCGAACCTAATCGTTCACGTGCAAACAGATTTTCGGAAACAATAGAACGCGCAATGCCGTTGTTGTTTTCGAAGGTCAATCCTGCTTGTTCGAATGCCCTTTTTTTACTGGAAACCGCGAGATCCAAAATGACATTTTCCGGCGATAGTATTTTTGCAATAGTTGTCATGGCACATTGAGAAGTTCAATTAAAAAAACATCGCACAATGGACTGTGAATTATAGGCCTCTTTGACTAGGTGCGACATGAAATTACGTCCAGTGATTACAAAGTAGCAAGTTTTTATCCATGGGATTGTTGTTTTTAAATTTCAAATCGTGCAAAAATCAAGAGTACATCACCGTTGTTTTTGTTCTTTGACAGGCGCGGAATATAAGCAAACATCAGTTTTGCTTTTTCGACACCGATCGATGCTAACGGTAATGGGAGTGGAAAAGGAATACTATGAAAATAATCTTGTCGACTCGTTAACATAATTGTGCCCCCCAGACCTACTTCAAGAGGCGTTTTAGGGACTTTCCATACCCACTCATGGGCATAGCCGGCGATATATTGCGGATGGCTGTGCGAATCCTTGATGATCAAACCATACAGTGACTCATCATTGTTGTTTTCATTCCGATAGGTTTTGCCATACCCAATCCCCCAGGCTTTTTCATTGTATTCTGCCAGTTTTTCTTTGGTGTAGGTGCTGCGACCATGGTGGGCATGACCTGACAGGTAAATGGCATCGTTGCCTTTTTCCCATATTTCGGCAGCATGGTTTTTGGAGCTGTCTAGCCATTTATCGAATGAAGATTCTTGTGCCGAAGCATTCGAACTCAAAAGGGCTGCGGCAATAGCACAACCAAAGATTTTCTTGTAACTCAATACTTTCATAAATACGTCCATTAACAAAATACACAACTGGCTAGGCATCATCAAGCTTTAAAGTTGGTTCTGCGTGATTCTATTCCAGCCAGACTTATGGAAGGAATGATGCGATAGTAGTAGTTAAATATTGACCTTTTTACTTTAAGTTACATCTTATTGACGTGCATTACGTAAATTTGACGGTTGTTGTGCTGTTGAAAAATTACTGCGCCATGGGTTGATATCCAGTCCTCCCCGTCTTGTA
>JAATFN010000349.1 GCA_015655165.1 Betaproteobacteria bacterium
AATTTGTGTTGCAGGAGAAAACTGTGTGCCATCTGGTGTGCGACCATAGTTTGTCCAGTTTGCACCGTCGTCTTTGACTTCATTAACAACTGCAACTTCACCTTCGGGTTTAACCAACCAGATCGGATTGAATGCATTTGCAAATGCACCAATGACCCCGATTAAAAGAATGACAACCGATGCCAAGGAAGCGACTTTGATACGTGCACATTTTTTAGCACCTTTTAACTTCGGTGTCAGTAATGCCACCAAGATACCCAATACTGCCAAAAATCCCAAGCGTGCCGCTAATGGCCAGAAATTGAAGCCGGCTTCCCACAGTGCCCAAAATATAGTGACAACAAATGTTGCTGCGTACAGATAAGCACCGAGGATTTGTGTAAAGAGTAAAAATACCCCGGAGACTAGAATGAGTGTGCCAGCTATTAAGTAATAGTACGACCCCCCTAATTCCGTCAACTGCACACCGCCTTTGAGCAGATAGCCACCAACTGCAATGAGAATTACGCCTACGATTGCAGACAAAATCCGGACACCCTTTGAGGGCGGTAGAACCACGTTATCATTTTCCATAAATTTCCAATACCACATTACTCACTTAATCAAGTCGATAGTATATGCCTTCAAAAAAGCCATGAACATAATCAATGCATATCAACATTTCATACAGGAAATCGTAAAAAAATAACAGATTATCCCTATTAAAAATAATGTTTTTATCAAAATTCAACGTACATAAGACTTACAGCCCAGTGATGACTGTAATACACAATCTACTCGAGCAATCATCAAATAAAACGTCAACTTAAAAAAGAAATCAAATGTAATTTAACTAACATTTGATTACAAAAATTAAGGTCATGCCAACAGATTTTCCATACAAAAGCGCCTATGAATAAAAATTTTTCTACATTTACGACAGATAAAACTACAAATCATCGTGATACGTATCACCTATCTATTCATCAAGATTTGCAATCAATACTTCAATTCCGGCATCTTCCAACTGTTGTTGTATGAGAGCGGAAATACCTGCATCGGTAATAATCCGGTGAACTCTATCCAAATGCACAATGCGAAAGATAGCCTGCGATGAAAATTTCGAGGAGTCGACCAATACGTTCACTGTTTGTGCCGTATCGACAAATGCACGATTCATCGCTGCCTCATCATGCGTTAACATTGAAATACCGCTTTGAAGACTGATGCCATGCACCCCAAGAAATGCGGCCCTGACCGTGATTTCATCAAAAATACCTTGTTCCGGCTGGCAAACCGATGTCATTTTTCTAAAATCGAGTGTACCGGGCAACATATACACTGAAGCATTGTGGCTTCTGGAGAACTCCATTGCGACAGTTAAACCATTTGTCACCACATGCAAATTTCTGTGTGCTCTTAACGCTTCCGCAAAACGGCAAGAAGTTGTCCCGCCGTTTAATAAAATACAATCCCCATCACTCACCAATTGTGAAGCAAGTTCTGCAATCGCTCTTTTCTGCCGCGCATTTTCCTTGGCTCTTTCTGCGTAACTGATACTTTCATAGCGTGCCCACCCTTCAGAAAAGACATCACCGGAAACAGCGCCCCCCCGAGTTCTTTCCAACACACCTTTTTCTTCCAGCTCAATCAAATCACGCCGGATTGTAATGGGTGAAGTTTTAAATGTCTCTGCCAACACATTGACTTCGACAATACCCCCGGAGGTCACCAACGACATGATTTCTTTATGTCTTGTAGCTTTCAGCATATTTTTTACCTTTGTTCACAATAGCAAATGTGATCATACGCAATCATTAAAAAATGTTCCATAGCGATTTACATTGTCATATTCATGTAATAAACGATCGTTAATATCAATATATGAACATTAACGATCAAATAAAAGCGATTATTTTCGATCTGGACGGCACCTTGATCGACACGCTCCCCTCCCTTGCCAATGCTGTCAACGCCCTGCTCTTAGCATCGGGACACCATGCAGTAGAAACCAGTGTCATGCGCCCGGCATTGAATAACGGGCTATTACATATGGTTCGCTTTGCTATCGAGATACAAAGTACGCCAGTGCCCCACACAACTGCGTTGATGATAGAAAACCGGTTTCTTGGTTATTACGCACAACACTGGCTCCAGCAAGCATGTACCTTCCCGTATGTACAACAGACACTACAACATATTCACGACCAAGATTATCTTGTCGCATTGTGTACCAATCGAGACCGACACACTGCGCAACAATTATTACAGCGTCATGACATTGCCCACCTGTTTGATGCACTTGTCTGTATTGATGATATTGCGCATCCAAAACCACATCCGGAACCACTGTTAAAAGCAATGCATATGTTGTCCATTTCAAAAAAACAGGCATTGTTTGTTGGGGACTCGGCACTGGATGCACAGTGTGCCAAAGCATGTGATGTGTCATTTGCAGCCTACCTCAACGGATATGCAACAGATAAGGCTGACTTGCACCCCAGTGTATTTACTTTTGATGCTTATGATCAATTTCAACATCATCTATCACGTATTGCCATTAAGGAGCCGATAAATGGCTGATATTTGCATTTCCAGTCTCAGTAAATATTATGGAGAAACCAAGGTTCTCCACAATCTAGATCTGACTGTCAAAGACGGAGAGTTTCTGACACTCCTCGGCTCATCCGGCTGCGGGAAGTCCACCTTGCTAAAACTGATCGCAGGTCTTGAGGAGCCAAGTGCTGGCAGTATCAGTATTGGAGAACAGGATTTAAGTGACCAGTCACCCAGCAAACGTAATTGTGCGATGGTATTTCAATCCTATGCCCTATATCCGCATATGACTGTTCTCGAGAATATATGCACGCCTTTACTGATGCGGGGATTACACTTTTGGCAACGGCTTCCTGGTGCTTCATTCTTTTCTGCTGCAGCCAGAAAAATTAAAAAAAATGCCGTCATGCAAGCAACCGAGATTGCCAACAGTCTCGGTATCGGGCATCTTTTAACACGTAAACCTGCACAACTATCAGGTGGTCAACGTCAGCGTGTTGCTTTGGCAAGAGCCATGGTAAGACGCCCCTCTGTCTTTCTTTTTGATGAACCGCTGTCCAATCTGGATGCCAATCTTCGCCAGTCATTGCGGACGGAAATACGTCGCTTGCATGACATGCTTGGCGTTACATTTATCTATGTCACCCATGATCAGCATGAAGCCATGTCAATGTCCGACAGGGTCGCGGTCATGCGCGAAGGGAATATTCTACAACTGGCGTCACCACATGAAATCTATGAGGAGCCTGCCAATTTGGACGTTGCCCGATTTGTCGGTTCACCTAGAATCAATCTGATTCAAGCCAATATCCATGATGGTCACGTATTTTTCGGCACGACGCCTATCGGTCAATGCGATAGTGCAAATGGCCCATGTACAATCGGTTTTAGACCACAAGCGGTATCTGACACCTACACACCGGGCCTGTCAATCCATGGCGAAATACAAGCACTGGAATATACCGGAACAGATGTACTGACAACCGTACATCTGTCTTTAGTGAATGAAGACATCGTTTGTAGCCTCAGTGCCAAAGACCATTCTTTTCAGATAAAAGAACAGTTGACTCTGTATATCGCCTTTAACGATCTGCACCTTTTTGATCACAACGGTAACCGTAATCCATCGTTTTTCGCACCACTTTTCTTATCGAAAGCCGCGCAACGATAATGAAAACACATCCACTCAACACAGTCATATTGCTTGCGCCAGCTATCTTGTTCACGCTGTTGTTACTGATCATTCCCGTTATCGTTGTCGCTTTTTTCTCGTTAACTGACTGGCAGTTCGGCGCACAAGCATTTAACTGGATTGGTTTGTACAATTACAGCGAACTGTGGCATGACCCGGTCTTTCGCAAATCTGTATCCAATACTCTGGTCTATCTCGTCATTGTCACCATTGGTTCGATTGGCATCGGATTGTGTGCAGCGCTGTTAATTGAATCTGATACAGGGTTACGCAGATTTTACAGAACAGCATTTTTTATGCCGGTTGCCTCGACACTGATTGCGATGGCCATCGTCTGGCAATTTATGCTGCATCCAAATTTCGGGCTCATCAACCAGCTCTTGGCGCTTATCAATATCCAACCAAAAAACTGGCTATTCAACAAAGATATTGCACTCTATTCCCTATGTGCCATCGGTATATGGCAAATGGCAGGACTGGCTATGGTGTTATTCATCGCAGGACTAAAAAATATCCCGCAAGACATCAAACATGCAGGAGCGCTAGATGGCATCTCCAATCCAGTAGACCGTTTTGTACGCATTACATGGCCATTATTGGGCCCCACAACACTTTTTGTTGTGACGATCTGCGCCATTCGTGCACTTCAAGTATTCGACATCGTGCATGCGCTCACCAAAGGCGGGCCAAATAAATCCACAGAAGTATTGTTGCATACCATTTATGCAGAAGGCTTCGGATTTTTCCGCATGGGCTATGCCTGTGCAATGACGATCATATTCATACTTGGCATTTTCTTTCTCACGCAAGTGCAGCACGCTGCCATGGAACGAAAGACACACTACTCATGAACCAACCTTCCCTGCTTTTTCGCTGTTTCAGGCATCTTGTCCTGCTGTGTGGTGCCTTCTTTTTTCTCATGCCGTTTATCTGGATGTTACTGACATCGTTTAAACCTGTCGACGAAATATTTTCCCGCGAAATTACGTTGCTACCGACACACTGGGCCTTGATAGAAAATTACACACTGGCGCTCACAAAAGTACCTTTGTTGCGTTACATGTTCAATGGCATTGTTGTCTGTGCCGGTATTTTATTACTTCAACTCGTCATCAACCTTCCTGCAGCCTATGCCTTTGCCAAACTGGACTTCACCGGAAAGAAATATGCGTGGGCACTTGTCCTGCTGGCATTGATGATCCCGTATCAGGCAACCGCCATACCCATCTACATCATGTTGCATTATGCAGGACTGTTAGATACATATGCTGCGTTGATTCTTCCTTTCATCAGTTCTGCGTTCGGTATTTTTTTATTCAGACAATCTTTTCGTTCCGTGCCAGACGATCTGATTCATGCAGCACGTATGGATGGCATGAATGAGCTGGAACTGGTGTGGCGCATCATGCTACCCACAGCCATACCGGCCATTTTTGCCTTTTCGATATTTTCTCTTGTGTGGCACTGGAATGATTATTTCTGGCCATTATTGGTTGTCACCTCTCCCGATATGGCAACGCCGCCACTTGGCACCACCTTTTTCCGTAATGAAGATGCCGGTAACAACTATGGCCCGTTAATGGCAGGAACCGTATTAATTACTGCACCACTTGTATTGTTTTTTATCGTTGCACAAAAACGTTTTGTCGAAGGAATGACACTAACCGGTGTCAAAGGTTAACCACACTAGGAGTAATGTATGAGACGTATCTTTATTAAATCAGTCCTTGCAACAGCCATGATGTCGTGTGGTCTGGCACATGCCCAGTCCCCTGTGGAAATTGTTGTAGACTACGCTTTTGCCAGTATATTCAACGATGTTCACAAAGAAATTGCGGATGCATTTATGAAAAAATTCCCGCAATACAAAATCATATTCAGGGCACCGACCAACAGCTATGAAGAAGCTGCTGAAAAGGCATTGCGCCAATCCGTTACCAACCAGACTGCAGATGTTTCCTATCAAGGCCTAAACCGTGTACGTGTTCTTGTCGACCGCGGTATTGCAGTAGAAATGACACCATTCATCCAGTCAGAAAAAAACTGGGATCAAGCCGGCTACGATAATGCCTTACTGTCATTAGGTCAAATCAATGGCAAGCAATACGGTATCGGATTTTCATTATCGACCCCAATCATCTATTACAACGCCGACTTATTACGTAAAGCAGGCATTACACCGGACAAATTCCCGACAACCTGGGAAGGTATTTTAGCCGTAGGAAAACGCGCACAACAGGCAACACCAAAAACAGATTCTATCTATATCGACTGGGCAGTCACCGGTAACTGGATGTGGCAAACACTGATTTTTTCTAATGGTGGCAGTATGCTGACCAAAGATGAAAAGAAAGTGGCTTTTGATGGACCTGCTGGTCAAGAAGCAATCCATATACTTGACGATGCTGTGAAAAAAGCAGGTATGCCGAATATTTCATATGAAGCAGCATCACAAAACTTTGTCGTTGGTAATTTGGCGATTATGGCAACGACAACATCCCGTTTAGGTAGTATCACGCAACAAATCGGCAAAAAATTCGATCTGCGTACGGCCAAGACACCAATTAAAAACAATGGTCGTCTTCCTGCTGGTGGCAATGTTGCGATGATTTTAACTAAAGACCCTGCCAAACAAAAGGCGGCATGGGAATATATCAAGTTTGCAACGGGTCCAATAGGCGCCACCTATATGGTCAAATCTACCGGCTATTTCCCAGCCAACACGATACCTGCCAATGACCCGAAATTACTGAAGCCTTTCTACGAAAGTCATCCAAACCACTTGACAGCTATTGAGCAGCTTCCTGTTTTGACTGGCTGGTATGCTTTCCCTGGCAACAATGGTCTTAAGATTACCGATGTGATGACTGATCATCTGCAAAGCGTTGTTTCCCAAGAAACAGCACCGGATAAGGCATTGCAAAACATGTCCAGAGACGTACAGGCATTATTACCACGCTAACTGGAAGTCATTATGCAATTCATTCATCTAACAGATACCCATTTAGTCAGACATGGGCATGCCCTGTATGGATTAGATCCGCGTGCACGCCTAAAACATGCCATCAACAGTATCATTGCCGAACACGATGATGCCGCCATGTGTATTGTGACAGGGGATTTAACGCATGCTGGTCACCCCGAAGCCTACGAACAACTCGCTGTGGAATTGGCACGTTTGCCCATGCCAGTTTATCCGATTCTTGGCAACCATGATAACCGGCAATACTTTCTGAATCATTTTCCGGAAGTTGAGACCGATCAATATGGTTTTGTACAATACGAGAAAGAAGTCGGTCAGTATCGCGGTTTATTTCTTGATACCAATGAACCCGATGTGTCTTATGGTGTATTTGGAGAACAACGCGCCCAATGGCTGCAAAAAAAGCTGGCGCAGGATGACAGACCAGTACTGATTTTCATGCATCATCCTGCCTTTGCACTGGGTATTCCCAGTATGGATAAGATTGCCTTATGCGACACATCGTTTTTCGAACAAGCAATCCATGGACACACCCACCGTATCCGGCATATTTTCTTCGGTCATATTCACCGTCCAGTTTTCGGTCACTGGCAAGGTATGCCTTTCTCGACAATTCGAGGGACAAATCATCAATTACCACTGGATATGAGAGGAGAAAAAATCATCCCAGGCAGTCACGAACCCCCGCAATATGGTGTGGTGCTCGTTAACGAACAATCGCTGGTCGTCCATGTTCATGACTTCCTCGATAAAAGTGAGCGCTTTATTCTGGGAGAGCATTAAGACTACGGTAATGCAAAAAGAGAGCTGCAAAGCTCTCTTTTTTTATCAATACAAAGACCTGACTTCGCTTCACAGAAAAATGACCTTCCAGATAAATCTTCTCTGACTGCTACCTACGAATCGCCAGCACCAATACACCGGCAGCAACCATGCCGATACCAACCCAATCTTTCACAGAAGGCCGCTCGCCTAAAAAGATCACCGCAAAAATGGCAACCAGCACCAGACTCATCTTGTCGACTGGCGCAACTTTGGATGCCTCACCGATTTGCAGTGCCCGGAAATAGCATACCCAAGATACACCCGTTGCCACACCCGACAAACCCAAAAACAACCAGGTCTTACCGGACAAAACAAACGGGTTTATCCATTTACCTGTAAACCAGATAAATAATGACAATACGCCGATGATAATCACCGTTCGTACCCATGTAGCCATATCCGAATCAATATGTTGCAAACCGAGTTTCGCAAAAATAGCCGTCAGCGCCGCAAATACAGCCGACATCACAGCCCAGAAAAACCAGTTATCTGAAATAATCATATGCCTGTTGTGGGATGAATCCATTTGATAATGATAAAACCGGTATGAACCTGAATAAAGACTGATTATGCAAAATCAATGTCAGGAACTATTGATCTCAGCTAACATAATAGATTGTATTGTGCCTAACAATAAAAAAATAAATACACTGTCAGGAAAAACATACAGGAAGAAACCATGTCTGTGTAAACAGATACATGCTCAAGGCCGGACTCACGTCACATCTCCCGGTATTGACATGAATACAAGCAGTCATTGAATGCCAGCTTTTTTGCAGTTAGAAATTGGCAAAAGTCAGCGGGGCTTCTATATGGAAGCCCCGTCGTAATACATACACTATCCAATAATCATACTGTTATGAACGTTGGTAATTTGGTCAATCAACCCCAGACTTCATCGGCAATGGATTTAATCAATGCCAATTTGTTCCACTGGACCTGCGGATCAATACGGTTACCTTCTTCTGTTGAAGAAAAACCGCATTGCGGGCTTAAAGCCAACTGTTTCAATGGAAGATATTGTTCTGCTTCACAAATACGCTTGATGATCTGCTGGCGATCTTCCAAGTCTGTTGTTTTGGAAGTCACCAAACCCAGAATGACTTCTGCATTCGTATCTTTGAGATGC
>JAATFN010000447.1 GCA_015655165.1 Betaproteobacteria bacterium
CATAAGGCGTTACCTGACCTTTTTTCTCGGTCGTACTCACACTATTCCATTCCACTGTTTTATAGACACTTTCAAACCAGCTCACACGTGCACCTAAAATCAATGTCAGTGCATCAGTGATATGACTGCGTAACTGTCCATAGATGCCTTTTTGGGTATGCGGATCATATAACGAGAGACGGTTTGAACTAGGGTAGCTTGTTGGCCTTGGTACATTCGGATCAGGATTAAACACGTCTAGCAACGGATTATTGTAGTTGTATTTAATGCTGTCTTGCGACGTCAAACGCGAAAATCCGGCACCCAACATCATCTCGTGAGGCACACCAAGTGCATTGAAGCGCCCATTCAAATTAACATCCAGCCCAACGTGCGTAGCATCTTTATCATATAACCAAGCATTTCTGGTAGGACCGGTTAACGTTATCGGGTCTACAGCGCCGGTGGCATCCAGGATTTCTGTTTTGCTGTGTTCTTTGACATGTGTTGCAGATATTTTCAATTGCCAGTCCTGATTGAAACGGTGTGCCATATCCAGAAAAATTTGTGTTTCGTCACGATCCCACTTATTCCAGCTTGCGCCTAAAAATGTCGAGCGTGGCAATTCCAGCGAATTGCCGTCACTATATCTGGGTAACCCGCCGAAGAACGGTGTCGAACGTAAACGTGATGCAGCCACACCAAAACCGATTGTCGTGTCAGACGTCAAATCGTAATCCAATGCAACATACATGGTTTTATCCCGTGATTTGACGATATCGATATACGAATCCTGTGAATCGTAATCAAGTACCATCCTGCCACGCAAAGTACCTTCGGCATTTAATGGTCCACCGGCATCTAACTGCAAACCATAATGATTCCAAGAGCCTGCTTTTAAATCCACAGACACAGCACGTTCTGCCTGCCCACGCTTACGCACTAAATTCACGGCACCACCTGGCTGTCCAGCTCCCTCCAGCAAGCCTTGTGCACCACGCAATACCTCAACCCGGTCTAAATAAGCAGTCGTGCCGGTAAAACTCGTTCCAACCGCATAGTAGCTGCGTGACAATGGCACACCGTCATACTGGATATTGCTGATTTTAAATCCACGTGAATAAAAATTTCGTCCACCATCACCTACTTCACTGGCGGTAACACCCGTTGTATTTTGAAGCACATCACTCACTGAGGCCATATTCTGGTCGTCCATACGCTGTCGGGTAATGACGGTAATCGATTGGGGTGTATTTTTCAGTGACTGGCTACCTTTTCCAATTGTCACAGCGCGTGCTACATAGGATTGAGAACCTTCTGTTGTTGCTCCCTCTTGCTGTGCTTTGACCTGTATGACTGGTAATGTACTACTTGTGCCTGGCAACGAGGTTTGCGCTACTTGCACAAGGACATAGCCAACCGTTGTTTTACTGATTGTATAACCGCTGCCATTGAGTAATG
Source organism: Betaproteobacteria bacterium (assembly GCA_015655165.1). Taxonomy (GTDB): domain Bacteria; phylum Pseudomonadota; class Gammaproteobacteria; order Burkholderiales; family Burkholderiaceae_D; genus Herbaspirillum. The sequence continues at coordinate 1,441 of JAATFN010000447.1, forward strand.
TACTAAATCCGGCATCAACAGCATAGCTTCCATGTAACCCTGAGCTCTGCATCCCTTGGAGCTGATTGACATCCATAGAAATGGCAACACCCGATTGCTGTGCAAAACGGTTTAATACATCAGCTAACGTACCAGCAGCTATATCGTATTGAATAGGAACCTGACGATTTTGTGCAAAAGCCTCGTCACTATATATTGCAGATAAACCACCAGCAAAAACAAAACCAAGAGATATAACAAGGGTTTTCAGGCAGGCATGCGAACGCATAGCTTCAGCCGAAATAGGACGTTTGGGTTTCATAGTAAGCAAATTCCTTAAGTAAAAAATGTCTTCAGCAGACAAACAAAGAGGAATTGGCTAATGCACCGGTACTATTACGTTGCTTGGCGATTCGTTTTTCGTTGCTTTCATTGCCTTGACGCACGAAATAACAAAACACGAACCTGCATATAAAAAATAACTCAAATAATCTAAAGGACAAAGACAGATGACCAGTTACTTAGGGTGGTAGTGTGCGATCTACATAGACAAAATAAGGTGTCAACATACGTATTCTCAAGTCGGGAAGACTATTGGCTATCAACTGTAAAGCTTTATCCGTATCATCAATCGGCAGCACCACCGACATCATAATACCGGCCAACCGGTCACGGTCATAGCTGATATAACCTTGGCGATGTTTACTCAAGAGATCGAGCACATCAGTCAATGGCCGGTTGCGCACGACCAACTGGCCAAATTGCCAGGCATCATTCACTTCGCGCGTATCGATGCCTGTTACAGTATTGATAGTACCTGTTGTTATACGTATTTGCTCCCCTGCCTTAACGACACGGCTGGACTTGCTACCTTGTGCCTTTTGCTCAGCTGTTTGTACGACAACGGCTGACTCGAGCATTGTCAGCGTCGTCACTTCGTCCTGCCGTTCAACCACAAAACGGGTTCCCAATGCACGGATACTACCTTCTCTGGTATTGATGACAAATGGACGTAGTGGATCTTTGGCAACCTCGACCAATATTTCACCCGTCACCAGATTGACAGTACGACTTACTGCATCAAAACTAATATCAACGGCACTTTGGCTACCCAATGTCATTTTGGTACCATCAGAAAGTGTCTGTGTTTGCCTCTGTCCTGTTGCTGTACGCATATCAGCCATCAGGGAATGGGCCGTCTCTGTATGCGACAACATCCACACAGGCATAGCACATAAGCAGACCATGGCAATGGCAATTGTGGTCTTTTTAATGCGCCGGGACGTTTTATAATCCGAAATTGCGGTGCGAATAGCAGTATGCGCGGGCCTTGTATGGCCTTTCGATGTAGAACTAATCGCATCAAGGCTATCTAACACACCTTGCAATTTAGCCGCTGCCTGTGCATGACGAACATCCTGCCGTTTCCAGGCCTCAAAGTCGCTGCATGCACGTGCTCTTGTCTTTTCATCATCCGCAGTCAACTGCACAATCCAATCTGCTGCTTGTGCGGCAATGTCGTCGCAAGATGCTGGTAAAGCATGTGTTGGCATCAGCTCACTCCTGCATCAAAGCCATCTGGCAACGCAATAATGCTTGTGCAAGGTATTTTTGTACCATACGCACAGAAATATGCAATTGTTCTGCAATTTGTGTCTGCGACTGCTGCTCCATATAATGAAGCAAGAATGCCTCACTGGCTTTTTCCGGTAGAGCCTGCAAAGCTTGGCTAAACTGATCCAAGGCTTCCAGAGCGATTAAAATAGACTCTGGTGCAGGCGCGCCATCCATCAACTCCGCAATCAGTGAAAGCTCGTGTAAATACGTTTCTTCAACCCGTGCGCGCCTCGCACGATCAACCAACAAATGCTTTGCTGTCGTCGTCAGGTAAGCACGCGGCTCTCTTAAGCCTACCAAAGCATCATGCGCCATCAAAATACGTACAAACGTATCCTGCGCAATATCGGCTGCCTGCTCTGCACACCCAAGTTTTTTACGCAGCCAGCTCCGTAACCATCCGTGATGATCACTGTATAGGCCTTCAACCTGTTCTGAATGCGTTTGCGCAGTAGACATGAGACGCTAACCTAATGCCATAAATAATAACAATTCTCATTATATCTACGTGTCAAGCTTTGCTGCAACAAATTACGCATTCATTCATGTGGCGCATTGACAATATCGATTGTGATGTCTTTTTCTTTTGCCATTTTTCGTATCAGCCGAGACAGTGCCGATTGCGATGAACCAATAAAATCGGTCACATAACTTTCCCCGACTAAAATACAACCCGTCGTGTCATGCGGTGTATTACCGGCATGAATACGAATACCGGTGAACCGGGGTACATTCAACAGTAATGGTAAAACACGTTTAAACCGTGGTGACTGGTTTAATACTACTTTGTAATGCCCGTGCGGGATCGCTGTTTTACCGGTGATCTGATTTCCCAAAGGACGGACAACAGCTTCAAGGGTATGACATTCTCTTTGCCCGTTCACATACAAAATACCGTGCGTACTATATTTGGTACTGACTTCTCGCTCCAACGTTAACTTCATACACTGACTCCTTTCACTCTACAGGTGAGCCATAGCGAACGACTATGCAACATTCGCTATGGCTGAAGACACTGTGACCATGAACCATTACTTCCTGCTTGAACTGTGACAATCAGCCATTGAAATAATTCATGCCACCCTATCGCCATA
>JAATFN010000002.1 GCA_015655165.1 Betaproteobacteria bacterium
ACTTGCCCATTTTCTCAACGTTGCCGTTTGGTGTTATTTGAAAAAGGCATGGATTTTGAAATTCGTGATGTCGACTTGTTCAACAAGCCGGAAGATATCGCAGTCATGAATCCGTATGGCCAGGTACCAATTCTGGTCGAGCGCGATTTGGTCTTATACGAATCCAATATCATCAACGAATATATCGATGAACGTTTCCCGCATCCGCAATTGATGCCGGCCGATCCGTTAATGCGTGCCCGTGCACGCTTGATGTTGTTCAACTTCGAAAAAGAAATGTTCATTCACGTCCATACACTGGAAAACGAGAAGAACAAAGAAGGCGACAAGGTTCTGGAAAAAGCACGTTCCGAAATCCGTGATCGTTTGACGATGCTGGCGCCTTTGTTCTTGAAGAACAAATATATGCTGGGTGATGAATTCTCCATGCTGGATGTGGCATTGGCACCATTGTTATGGCGCCTGGACCACTATGGCATTGAATTGTCCAAGACAGCCGCGCCGATTCTGAAATATGCAGAACGTATTTTTTCACGTCCTGCCTATATCGAGGCATTGACGCCTTCTGAAAAGGTGATGCGCAGATAATGCGGATAGGGCTATGATCGGATTCCGATCATAGCTGCAGTAGCCTGGCAGTGCTTAAACTGCTTTTTTTGAATGGTTTATCTCATGCACGAAGTCTCCACCAAGCCTTATTTGTTACGCGCTATTTATGAATGGTGTACAGATAATGGTTATACCCCACACATTGCAGTTGTCGTCGATACACAAACGCGTGTACCGATGCAGTTCGTCAAAAATGGTGAAATTGTTTTAAACATCAGCTTTGATGCGACAAGCAACCTGAAAATGGAAAACGACACAATCCATTTCAATGCGCGATTTGGTGGCGTCTCGCGAGAAATCATCGTGCCTGTTTCCAATGTCATTGCAATCTACGCCCGTGAAAACGGACAGGGCATGGCATTTGAAGTATCGGCAGAGTTGAAATCTGATGTACCGGTTCCAGTTGTAGAAGAAAATACTACCGCACCAAGTCTGGTTGCGGTAAAGGACTCGGATGATGCACAAGAGGAAAGTCATACAGTGTCTGATGATGATTTACCGGACCCGCCAAAAAAATCGAAAAAACCTGTTCTCAAATTAATAAAGTAGTATATAATCTTGTTCTTCGATTTGCTGGCTTAGCTCATCTGGTAGAGCACCTGACTTGTAATCAGGGGGTGGCGGGTTCAAGTCCTGCAGCCAGCACCAGAATTTAAAAGCCCTTTGCTATGAAAATAGCGAAGGGCTTTTTCTTTTCTGTTCATGTCAATTCTATCAGCGCGAAGATCTGGCCAGGTTTCGAATTAACAGGATGTTTTGGTCTCATCCATACATCTCGTCTACTCTATTTAGCCATTTCATCACTGACACTTGATTATCTATGGATGCGTTAAGCTGTTGGCCACGCGCATCAGGTTGTCGGGGCTAATATGAATCACACCATGCCCTGGAATATCGATATCGTTGATGATTGCCAATGAGATGGCGATGACCAGCGGGAAGACAAGCAGTAAGCCACGATGTCCACGTGTGCTTGCACTGTATCCGATGAGAATGTTGCAAAAAACAGAAAGCATGGCCATCAAGCTCCATGCTGCTGTCGGTATCTGACTGTGCCAGCCGGCACTGGTACGTTCATAAGAATTCAATAAATCCGCCATCCCGGCCAGCACGAACGCCGAGATCGGGTTCTGTTGTGACAGTGTGCCGTGAACGGTAGTGTTCCACGCGTCATGTTTGAGTAATGTCGATGCGCGTTCTAATGCTGCAAGTTGTTCGTTATTATTGCTGGCAGTGTAAAAAAGTAAACGCTGGTCAAGATACTGCGATAGGGTTTGCCTAAGTATATTGGCATCTTCTGAAGCAAGCAGGTCAGTACGTGCGAAAACAGATGCAATGGCGGTCGCTTCTGTTGCTTCGTTGGCTTGGCGGGTGTTATATCCATTGATGGCCATCGAAAACGCGAAACCGATCACAAGGCCTAGTAATGTGAGTGTGGCACCAAGCACTACGCGTACATCATCACCTGAGTTTGCTTCGGAATTCTGCAAGCGTTTGGCAACTGCAACGCCACACAACGTGGCACACACGAACCCCAAGAGGGATAAACATAAGAGATCCCATGAATAGGGAATGAAACCAGCAAGATGTTGAGTAAAGTTAGCCATATAGTATTTGCCAGTGTTAAGTGACCGAGTGTGCATTAGCCATGTTAGGTACACAGCTATTGAGAATGTCGCTTGTCAATTCCTGCATTATTATCTCTTATACCAAACAAATTGCGTCATATTCTCACTGATGTTTTGCAAACACATCTAGATGTCCTTATGACAAACCGCGGTTACTCGTTTTCCAGTGATCAGTACTCCGCTATTGGCAACTGCTGTGATGGTCGGATGAGTTTTCTGATACAGATAGATTTATAGTGATGCAATACATGGTATTGAGTAAAAGATGCGAATGAAGTGAAGCATCGTGTACATGTATCGATCCGCTTGACCTATCATTGCTGTCTGCCAGTGTAGAAAATCAGTATGATCGAAAATATTATCATGCAGGGTGGCTTCACGGTTTGCCATGACACTTTACATCGTCGGCAGTCATAGCGATTGAAATGGTGACCTGAACGTCGATCAAGACATGCGTCTTGAAAATATTCTATGCAGCATGCGGCATGCTGCAACTGTCTATTCTATTGGCAACAAGCCAATGCAAAAAATGCTTTTAATCGTTACGCAGAATCTGAGTTAACCAGTCACTATAGGATTGGTTCTATTTTTATGCTTCCAAGTATTGGGTAGATGCTAGCGGGGAATGGCATCTTATAATATGCGCTCGCAATGATCGTGTGTTTGACCAATCAATATTTTATGGGGACACCTGATGAGCATGCATATCAACGCTTTCCACAGTTTTACACTGGCAATTATCTTGTTGTTTATCGGTAAGGCAGTAACACGCCGCTTTGATGTGTTTTATCGCTACAGCATACCAGAGCCCGTCGTTGGTGGTTTCTTGTGCGCAACTGCTATTGGCTTGTTATATGGTTTTTCCGGTATCCAGATCAGCTTTGATCTGGAAGTACGCGATATGTTGTTACTCTATTTCTTTGCAGGCATCGGCTTGCAATCAGATGTCAAAACACTGCGCTCAGGCGGTCAACCATTAATGATATTGTTGATATTGGCCAGTATCTTTATTGTGCTGCAAAATTTACTCGGTATGGGTGTGGCTACTGTATTTGGCATGCCGGCAGGCGCAGGGTTAATGACGGGGTCGGTATCATTGGTGGGTGGTGTTGGTACTACGTTGGCGTGGGCACCAGAATTGGCGAGTCGGCTCGGGATTGGCAATGCGTTAGAAATCGGCATGGCCAGCAACATGGTGGGATTGACAGCTGCTTGTGTGATTGGCGGGCCAGTGGCCGGTTACCTGATGCGTAAATACGGTATTGCACCACCCATTCACAAACGACCTGATATCGGTGTATTACAAGGCGAAAAAGAAACAGGACTGGATTATTACGGTGTATTACGCGCCTGGTTGTATTTGAATCTGGCATTGATCGGTGGTGTCGGTATCAATCGTGGATTTGAACTGGCAGGATTGCATTTGCCGGAATTTGTCAGTTGCCTGATTGCCGGTATCGTCTTGCGTAATGTCTTCATGCCTTTGTTGACACACCGAGAGCATCCGTTTCATTGGTCTGGTATTAAAAGTGGATTGGCGCTGATTTCCGATATTTGTCTGGGCGTCTTTTTGACGATGGCATTAATGGGGATCCAGTGGTGGGTTTTGCAGGGAGTAATGGGGTTTGTCTTTACGACGCTTGCGTTGCAGATTCTACTGGCCATCATGTATACCTTGTATGTTGTGTTCCGGTGTATGGGGAAAGATTATGAGGCGGTAGTGACCAGTGCCGGGTTTGGAGGAATTGCATTGGGTTCGACAGCCACAGCAGTTGCGAACATGACCGCTGTGACTAGTACCTATGGTGCGGCACATAGATCATTTGTGGTGGTGCCTTTAGTGTGCGGATTTTTTATCGACTTGGTGAATGCTGCTGTGATTACGGCATTGTTGTAGCAAACCATTCCGTTAAAAATACGGTCAATAGATAGAAAAAAGGCTGCTCACGCAGCCTTTTTTCTTGGTAAAAATGACAAAAATTATTTCTTCGCCATGTTTTCCAGACCTGCATGCATCAAGGCACTACCAACTTTTTTGTTGGCAGTATCGGCACCTTGTTTGATAGCTTCCTTGTTGTTGTCGATGGCTTCACCAGCTGCAGTACCAAGGCCAGCACCGATTGCCGCGCCAATAATTGTACCAACCGGACCAGCAACAGCAGTACCAATGGCAGCACCAACACCTGTGCCTGCACTTGCACTTGTTGCAGTAGCAACAGAACCACCAGTGACGTTATCAAGATTTTTGTTTGTTAATTTTTTCATTTAATTACTCCAAGAAATGAATGAACTTTAGTTAGAGTTGATGGAGGTGGGATGGTTCGGGCTAATTTGAGAGGATTCTGATTTATTTGGTTGTTGGTATTGTGTTTTTATTAAAAAATAAACTGTCAGAAAGACAATCCCAGAGCGTATCTTGGCAATTAAGAACATCATCATGATCAGATTTCCTGCCAGATATCGAGGGCGTTATACATTGTGAACATGTTGCTTTATATCGCACAGACATATGAACGTAATGCAAGTCATGACGATGTCTTGCGCATATGAAGCAGGACAAAAGAATGATTAATTACAAGACAATAGGGAAGAATTGAACAAATGAAACAAAGTAATATCTGATCAGATAACAAGTGTTGTTTAAGGTATTGATATTACCCCCTCATGCTACTGTAGCATTGCCATTTGATGATGATATGACATGATTATGATGTGTGCATGCAAAGAAAAAGTGCGCTTACCTTATGCCAGATAATCAGATTTTTCGTAAAGAGGCAATTGACCACCAGAAAGCAAAATGGTCAGGTAAGGCTATTCTTACTTCTGGTTTTCCTGCATCGATCATTGCTGTGGTGTGCTGTTTGACAATCATGGCATTGGTTGCATTTATGAAATATGGATCGTATACCCAGCGCATTAATGTGCCATCTGAAGTGATCACGCAACCGCATACGATTCAAATTTTCTCGCGGCAACAGGGGATTATTTTCAAACAATTTATTGAGGCGCCCCATATCATTAAAAAGGGGGATCGTATTTATCAGATCGATGTCAGTCGTATTACAAGGTCCGGTAATGTGAGTGATAGTGCCGTCGATGCGATCGAGCAACAGATTGCGCAAATCGACAACATGATGATCAAGCTGGAAGATGATAAACAATCGACATTGATCAATCTGAATAAACAATTAAACCAATATATTGCGACACAAAAAGAATCTGAAAAACAGATGGATAATACACGACGTGCTATGGATACGACACGTCGTACAATGGAGAATTATGAAGAATATTTACGTCAGGGATTGGTGACGAAAGAACAAGTCAGTAATCAGCGGGCGCAGTTTTATCAGCAACAAAGTTCCTATCAGAGTATTTCTACCCAAGTCAGTCAGCAGGGGATGGAAATTACCAAATTGAGAAGTGATATTACTACACGTGGCATTAATTTTGAGAACCAGTTATCCCAATACAAAAACCAGCGTAGTGAATTACAAAAGCAATTAACAGAAGCCGATGCTACAGGTGTCCTGTTTGTTGATAGTCCTGTGGATGGCCGTCTTGCTGCCGCTTCAGTGACAACCGGCCAAATGGTCAATGCTGGAGACTTGCTTGCGCAGATTGTACCGACGATCGATTATGCTTACCAACTGGTGTTATGGCTGCCCAACAGCGCTGTCCCATATGTGGCTGTGAAAGATAACATCAAGATTCGTTATGATGCATTCCCGTTTGAACAGTTCGGGCAATTTTCCGGGAAGATTATTTCCTTGGCCAATGTGCCGTCTACGGCACAGGAAATGTCCAATTACACAAACGCACCGCGTGATGGACAACCTTATTACAAAGCAATTGCGCAACTTGATAAAGACAAATTTACCTATAAACAAAAGTCGCTTTTACTCTCGAGTGGTATGAAGGCCCAGGTAACACTTTTTCTGGAAGAAAGACCGTTATATCAGTGGATGTTATCTCCATTTTATGACCTTGGAAAAGGATTGGCGGGCGACAAATGAATAAAACCGTATTAGAGAGTGCATTGCAAAGATTGCAATTCGGTTTTCATCGCCAAGTGCCGCAGATACTGCAATCCGAATCATCTGAATGTGGTCTCGCATGTGTTGCGATGGTTTCCAGTTACTTTGGCTATGATACTGATTTGCATAATCTGCGTCAGCGTTTCGGTATTTCATCTCATGGAGCGACGCTGGCACAATTAGTCGAAATAGCCAACGAATTGCAATTGCATACACGTCCGTTGTCTTTGGACATGGATGAAATCAAGGAATTGCGCTTGCCTTGTATTATGCACTGGAATATGAACCACTTTGTAGTGCTAGTGGAGGTGAGTAGCCATCATTATGTCGTGCATGATCCTGCGTTCGGAAGGCGAAAATTACAAAAAGAAGAATTTTCAAAGCATTTTACCGGTGTTGCATTAGAACTCTGGCCAAATAGTAAATTCAAAAAGGCCAGGCAGCATAGTAGTTTACGATTCGGAAAAATGCTCAGTAATGTCACTGGTCTCAATGCTACTCTGCTGAAGATATTTTCCTTATCGCTATTAATCGAAGTGATTAATTTGTTGTTGCCTGTTGGTACGCAACTGGTGATGGACCATGTCATTATTGCCGAAGATCATAATCTATTACTGCTTATTTGCCTTGGATTGCTATTTTTCATCCTGTTTCGAAGTTTTGTCGGTATGTTTCGCGCCTGGATTTCGATTGTGATGGGAGTTTTAATCGATGTGCAGTGGAAAGCAGGATTGTTTGATCATTTATTGCGGCTGCCACTCGATTTTTTTGAAAAAAGAAAACTCGGCGATATTCAGGCACGCTTTTATTCCCTGGATGTGGTGCGGTCTACATTAACGACAGGTGTTGTTGACGGGATCATTGACAGTATCATGACCATTGGTCTATTTGTCATGATGTATTTATATGGTGGATGGTTGGTCTGGGTTGTATGTGGTTTTACTGTGATATACATGATCTTGCGTTTTTCAACCTATTATTACTACCGTCAGGCTTCTGAAGAAAAAATTGTCAAGGCTGCAAAAGCCAATTCACACTTCATGGAGACATTGTATGGTGTGAGTACATTAAAAGCATTGGGTCTGGCACCGTCGAGGCTGCAACAGTGGTTAAATCTGACTATCGATACGGATAATGCCGGTATTCGTATGACACGGTTTGACATGATGTTTAGTGGTGCCAATACATTGATTTCAACATTGGACCAGTTGTTGATTTTATGGTTGGGTGCATCTCATGTGATGGATGACACATTAACACTCGGTATGTTTGTGGCCTTCAATGCATATCGTGGATCGTTTTCCGAACGTTCTGGTGCTTTGATTAATCTTGTACTGCAGCTACGTATGCTTTCCTTGCATAGTGATCGTTTGTCAGACATAGTTTTTACAGAACCGGAAGTCATGAAAACATCGCGTAAATTGATCGAGAAGGGAAAACCTGCATCTTTTGAAGTGAAAGATCTGGCATTTGAATATGACAGTATTTCCAAACCGATATTGTCTGGTTTGAATTTATTGGTCAAAGCTGGCGAGAGTGTGGCAATTACCGGTACATCCGGTATCGGTAAAACGACGTTAATGAAAATCATGGCAGGTTTATTGACACCATCAGGTGGCGTGATTCTTTTTAACGGTATTGATATACATAATGCCGGCTTGAATAATTACCGTAAATGCATTGCCTGTGTTTTACAAGACGATAAATTGTTTTCTGGGTCTATTGCGGAAAATATTATCGGTTTTTCGGAAGAGAAAGATGAAGAACAGATGATTGAATGCGCCAAACAATGCAATATCCATAATGAGATTATGGATATGCCTATGGGGTATGAGACATTGTTAAGTGAATTGGGTGGCGGTTTGTCTGGCGGACAAAAGCAACGTCTCTTGATCGCACGTGCCTTATATCGTCGTCCTAATTTGTTATTCCTTGATGAGGCAACCAGCCACCTTGATCTGGACAATGAAGCGCATATCAATGCATCTATTGCAGCGCTGAATATTACCCGTATTTTTATTGCGCATAGACCGTCAACCATTGAATCAGCTGACCGGGTAATTAAACTTTAACTAAATTGTTCATCCGGCTTTGCAATCGCAATACACATGCCATACATCTTTGTGAAGTGCTGTTCAAGTCATCAGCCAGCCATTTAAATACTGCCATAATATTTCCCATTGGGTTATTACTGCCAATCAATACGAGAGCATAATCAACGTGGGTCTATAGCGCTCTTTTGTTGATCGATGTTGACATTGAATAGCAGCATCCATTGCGTATAAAATTGCAGGTAATGAATTTTTTGATAGAAAAAGAATACAGACATGGCATACATAGTATGCTCTATCGTATTGCCAGGTTTATTATGGTGTTGTTTACATTTCAGGAGACAAAAGGCATGGCAGCAGCTAAAAAAATAGCATTGATTACTGGTGCGGGCTCCGGTATTGGCCGACAAATTACATTGACGCTATTACAGGAAGGTTATACGGTCGTTCTGGCATGTCGCAGGCTTGATGCGCTGGAAGAAACGATCAAACTCGCCGGAAAAGATGGGGAAAACGCATTGCCGGTATCTGCCGACATTAGTGATCCTGCTTCTGTGAAAGCATTATTTACCAAAATAAAAGAAAAATTCGGCAGACTCGATCTCCTGTTTAACAATGCCGGTGTTTTTGCACCGCAAGTATCATTGGAAGAATTAAGTTTTGATCAATGGCAGGCATCGGTCAATATCAATCTGACTGGGGCATTTCTGTGTACGCAAGAAGCATTCAAGATCATGAAAGACCAGTCCCCACAGGGTGGGCGCATCATCAATAACGGCTCTATTTCGGCACATGCACCACGTCCGTTTGCCGTGTCGTATACCGCAACTAAACATGCAATTACGGGCTTGACTAAAGCGGCTTCATTAGATGGGCGTCGTTACAATATTGCATGTGGTCAGATCGATATCGGTAATGCGGCGTCAGCCATGACGGCCAGCATGAGTAAAGGATCGATGCAAGCGGACGGTTCATTAAAGCCGGAGCCTACAATGGGCGCCGAACATGTTGCCAAAGCGATTATTTATATGGATAGCTTGCCGTTGGAGGCCAACGTGCAGTTCATGACGGTGATGGCGACAAATATGCCCTATATTGGCCGGGGTTAATTGCTGTCGGGAAATAAAAAAATGCAGTGTTGTGAACTGTACCCCAAAAGTTGGACATCACGTCTGACCTATGGGGTGTTTTTATGCTGACTGGTTTTTTAACCCCTGCCATCTTGGCGCGATATCATGGGCGACAGAAAACAAATCCAGCACACGGGCAATTGTATGGTCGACCATTTCTTCAATGGTTTGTGGGCGGTGATACAAGGCTGGCAGGGGAGGATAAATAATGCCCCCCATTTCTGTCACAGATGTCATGTTGCGTAAATGTGCCAGATTAAATGGTGTCTCACGTACCATGAGTAAAAGTCGGCGGCGTTCTTTTAGTACCACATCTGCTGCACGGGTGATGAGATTATCGGATAAGCCGTTTCCTACTGCCGCTAATGTGCGCATCGAACAGGGCGCTATAATCATGCCATCGGAAGCAAACGAGCCGCTGGCAATTGTCGCACCGACGTCACGGATATTGTGAACGACGTCGGCTAACGCCTCAACATCTTTTCTGGACATATCGAGTTCGTGATGCAGGTTCAAGACACCCGCTTCTGACACCATTAGATGGGTTTCGATTGCCGGTATGGTCTTTAATATTTGCAACAGGCGAACGCCATAGATCACACCGGTCGCTCCTGTGATGGCGACAATCAAACGCTTGTGCGATAGCGGCTCGCGCATCATTGATTACTTGGCAAATAAGGCCTGCAGCTCACCGGATTCGTACATTTCGGCCAAGATGTCCGAGCCACCAATAAATTCGCCATTGACATATAGTTGGGGAATGGTTGGCCAGTTGGAATAGGTTTTGATACCTTCGCGTATTTCACCGTTTTCCAGTACATTGACTGTCACGACATTGGTAGCGCCACTGGCTTTTAACAACTGGATAGCACGTCCGGAGAAACCACATTGCGGAAATTGGGCCGTGCCTTTCATGAACAGGACGACTGGGTTGGCTGTAACGGTTTCTTTGATCAATGCTTGTACGTCGCTCATGGCTATTACCTTAAAAAAATCGGAATGTCCCCATTATATGAAAAAGTACGACATCGCGTTGGAAAGAACGTCAATTCCTGAAAGGAAAGGTGTTTTTCCAACAAAAAAGGGCGTTGATACGCCCTTTCGTCATTTGTAACAAATGCCGTTGCTATGTTGGTACGACTTCGATTGTTTCTTCTTGTTCGTGCGTCAGTTTGGTCGCGTAATGGCTTTGTACACGCTCTTTATATTTGATTACCTGACGATCCAGCTTATCGATGACCGTATCGATTGCCGCATACAGATCCTGGGCGATGCTCTCGGCATGCAGGTCTTTTCCCTTTAATCGCAGGTTGATTTCAGCTTTGTGCCGTTTTTCTTTTTCTATTGAAGCACCAACGCTAAAAATGGCATGAATATCAATCACCTGATCAAAGCGCTTAGTAATACGACTCAGCTTACTTTGTGCATAATCACGGATGGAAGGGGTTAAATCAAGATGGTGTCCACTAATTGTCAAATTCATACGGCACTCCTATCGTAAAGTTGTCGTTTATTTCGACGCACCCAGTGACAAAAAATATACGCCGATGTCACGACTTGAAACGTGTTGCGTGTTGGGCAACATAGAGATTGTCTAAAGCGCTTTTCGCAGTGTAACAGGAGGAATTTTGAGTATTTCGCGGTATTTGGCCACTGTACGTCTTGCGACAACCATACCTTGTTCCGCCAGCATATCTGCAATCTTGCTATCAGACAGAGGTGTTTTCGGGTTTTCTTCTCCTATCAATTGTTTAATAAGAGCTCGTATCGCAGTTGAAGACGCTTCACCGCCTGTTTCTGTCGCTACGTGGCTGCCAAAAAAGTACTTTAACTCGAACATGCCATGTGGTGTCAGCATGTATTTTTGCGTTGTCACGCGAGAAATCGTACTCTCATGTAAACCAAGTGTATCAGCAATTTCTCTTAATACAAGCGGTTTCATTGCGACAGCCCCATGCGTGAAAAAATTTCGCTGACGTTCAACAATTGCTTGGGAAACACGCAAAATCGTATCAAAACGCTGACGCATGTTTTTGATGAGCCACTTGGCTTCCTGGAGCTGCGTCGATAGCACGCCTTCCGATTTACTGTTACGTAGCGCATTGGCATATAACGCATTAATGCGCAGATTTGGAATGACGTGACTATTTAATGCAGCATACCAGCCTTGTTTGCCATATTGGATAATCACGTCGGCAACAACATAGTCGGTCGACTCCGACACAAAAAGTGCGCCAGGGTGTGGATAACAGCGTTGCATGGCAATTTGTACTTCACGCAAGTCCTCGTCATCACAGTCGAGTGCCTTTTTGATTTTGTTGAAGTCACGTTGTGCAAATAAGGTCAAATAATCGTCAACAATTTGTAGCGCCAGTCTGCGTATGACAAACGGTACTTTGGGGAGTTGTTGTAATTGCAACGCCAGGCACTCTGAAGGTGTACGTGCACCGACACCGACCGGATCAAAATGTTGCAATAGTTTTAATGCTGATGACATTTCTTCGATCTCGATATCGAGTTCGGTCGGTAAGTAGGCATGGATTTCTTCGAGCGACTCGTCCAGATAGCCCTGATCATTCAATGCATCAATTAATACGGTCAGTAATCCGAGATCACGTGTTGTGTGCGCTGTAACACGGGCCTGCTCCAGCAAATGTTCACGTAGTGTGATGCCATGCGCCTCTAACTGTGGTTTGGCATCTTCATCATCGGAAGAATAGTTTGTGCGGGTGCTGTCGTCGAAGCTCCAGCTGGCATCATCACTAACGGATTCGCTAGTGGTGTTGTCATTGTCTGCGGCTTCCGAACTTGTTGAAGTCGATTCTGCAACGCTTGCAGGTGTTGTGGGTTGCGAGCCTGAGTAGGAACCATCAGCCAATAGTCTGACTGAATTGTCCAGTGCGTCATCAAGACGTTCCAACAGTGGATTTTCCGTCAGCATTTGCTCCAACTCCTGATGCATCTCCAATGTGGATAACTGGAGTAAGCGTATAGATTGTTGAAGCTGCGGTGTTAATGCAAGATGCTGGGATGTACGGAGTTGGAGGGACGGCTTCATCAGTGTGCAATCAACCTACATGCGGAAGTGTTCTCCCAGATAGACACGTCGCACGGATTCATCAGCAATGATGTCATCGGGACTGCCACTGGCAAGTACGGTTCCTTGATTAATAATGTAGGCACGATCACAAATACCCAGCGTTTCACGTACGTTATGGTCCGTAATTAATACACCAATACCACGTCCTTTCAAAAAGCGCACAATACGCTGGATTTCGATCACGGCAATCGGATCAATCCCGGCAAATGGCTCATCTAACAATACAAAGCGAGGATTGGTGGCTAATGCACGTGCGATTTCCACACGCCGCCTTTCGCCACCGGACAATGACAAGGCCTGACTTTCACGAATCTTTTCGATTTGCAGATCATGCAGCAATGCGTTTAACTGTTCGGTAATCTGCGCTTCTGTCAGGGGTATACCGTGATCTTTGCGCAACTCCAAGACAGCACGAATGTTATCTTCAACACTCAGCTTACGAAACACAGAAGCCTCTTGCTGCAAATAAGATAATCCCAGTGTAGCACGCTGATGAATCGGCAAGCGGGAGATATCGACACCGTAGATATCGATTTCGCCGCCGTCAGAAGGCACAATACCGACAATCATGTAAAACGACGTTGTTTTACCGGCCCCGTTAGGGCCTAACAAGCCAACGACTTCCCCGCAGTCAACCTTCAAGGATACATCATGGACAACTTGCCTTGCACCGTAACTTTTTTGTAGGCCACGTACTACCAGGGAACTCTTCGTCATCATTGCTCTTTCGTCGAATTAACACGTGGCTGAATAATCGCTGTCACGCGTTTTCCTTCAGTAGAAGATGAATCCGGTGAGTTGTTCTTGGCGGAATACATTTCGGTACTACTATCGTAAGTAATGAATTCTCCACTGATTTCATCGGTCGTTCTTGTCCCATTTAACCGGCGCATATGTGCTTTGGTAAAGAGTTTGGCAACTTCTGTATGCCCGTCATACTCAATACGTTCAGCTTCGCCTTCAATCCACAAATCAGGCCCGCCATCGCGTTGTTGGCGCAAGCTTGCCAATTTACCAGATGCCGCATACAGTGTCGCTTCTTCAAAGCCTGCAGGTGTGGTGACCAAAACGACTTTACCTGCTTTAATCAATAAGGTACCGCGTGTTAGCACTACATTGCCTGTAAACGTTTTCATATGTTTGGCATTGTCGTAAACCATCTGGTCAGCCTCGATTTTTGTGGGCTGTGCAGAGTCCGAGTCGGCTGTATGGCCGGTGCTACTGAATAATACGGCAGCAAATAATATTAAAAAACGTTTCATTCCACTCTTATATACGTATCGGTATTGTTATCGGTTACGCATGTCTTGTTGATAAGTACCGCGTACATTATGCAACAGGCGTAATTCTTGTAATTCGTTATTGGCAATCATGCCGGTACTGTTCATGACAGAAGAACCTATTGTAATTTCAACAGGTTTATCTGTTTTGATGATGTTCTCGTCCGGTAGCAACAACAAGTATTCAGAAGACAGGTGTATGCGTTGGGCTTGCTTAAATTGCGCGCGGTTGCCCTGTACATCGTCATACAAATGAATCTTTGTCTGGTTGTCTTCAATGACCCCGCGTTTTGCACGTAAGGTCATTGATGCTTTATTGCTATCGAGACTGGTAAATACCGGTAAAGTGACTTCATAGGAGTCCGTGTCCGGTAAATGTGTCATTCTTTGCCCGGAAATATCATAACGAGGACGTCCGTCAACAGCCATTTTTACATATTTGAACTGCTCAATATAATAATCAGGTTTACCTTGTATACGCTGGATATGATCTGTTTCGTCACCTTGGTGAACTAACTTCAAGATCCAGAAACTACCCATTAATAATGCCACCAACAATGTAATAAACAGGATGATGCGAAGTCGTTGTGCCGAATTTTGCGCGTTGTCCTGACTCATGATAAATAGGCCGCTATCGCGGTAT
The DNA here is from genome assembly GCA_015655165.1 of Betaproteobacteria bacterium. Taxonomy (GTDB): domain Bacteria; phylum Pseudomonadota; class Gammaproteobacteria; order Burkholderiales; family Burkholderiaceae_D; genus Herbaspirillum. The sequence continues at coordinate 14,479 of JAATFN010000002.1, forward strand.
CATAATGCCCTTGCGCTTGCAGCAACAAGTCGCAGATTTCACGTGCGGCACCATTGCCACCCGAGGCATGCGTTTGATATTGCACACGTGTTTTGACTTCATTGTGAGCATTGCCCACGCATGCAGTAAAGCCGACTTTGACTAACACTGGCAAGTCAATAATATCATCTCCCAGATAGCCGCACTCCTGTGCTGTTACATTTGTTTGTGCCAGCAAAGATGCAAAGGCTACCCGTTTGTCATGTACACCTTGAAATACATGGGAGATATCCAAGTCGCGCGCACGCTTTAGCAGGGTTTCAGATTGGCGTGCTGTAATAATCGCCGTTTGAATACCAAACTGATGCAGCATCTTGATACCAAGCCCGTCTAAAGCATGGAAGCGCTTGAATACTTCACCTTCGGGACCATAGTATAGACCGCCGTCTGTTAATACTCCATCGACATCAAAGATCATCAGACGCACTGCACGCGCATTTGCTAGGGTTTGTGGGGAAAGCTTGCTGGTGAATGTACCCATCATTAAATCACTTTGGCTTGAGTCAGGTCGTGAATGTGTAAAGCACCAATCAAGATACCTTCTGCATCGGTCACGAGTAACTGGTTAATACGGTGTGTTTCCATGACTTGTACCGCATCGACAGCCAACTGGTCTGGGCCAATGGTATGTGGCGGCGTGTGCATGACATCGACAATCGACATGTGATTAAAATCTTGGCCACGTTCAAGAAGGCGACGTAAATCACCATCGGTAAATACGCCGATCGGTTCGAACTTGTCATTGACCACAGCCGTCATTGCAATGCCCTTATGGGTAATTTCCATTAATGCTGCAATCAGGGATACATCCGGTTTTACGGCAGGAATCTCGTCTCCTCTGCGCATGACATCTTTGACACGCGTTAACAGCTTGCGACCCAGTGTCCCTCCAGGGTGGGACAACGCGAAATCTTCTTCACGGAAACCACGCGCATCCAGCAAGGCGACCGCTAATGCATCACCCATTGCCAGAGTGGCTGTTGTACTGGCTGTTGGTGCCAGATTTAAAATACAGGCTTCCTTGTCGACACCGACATTCAAGTGAATAGCGGCCAGTTGTGCCAGGCTGGAGCTGTCATTGCCGGTCATGGCGATTAATTGCGCGCCCATGCGTTTGACAATCGGCACAATCGTCATTAATTCGGCCGTCTCGCCCGAATTGGAGATGGCAATAAAAACGTCGTGCGAAGTCACCATGCCCAAGTCGCCATGTGCGGCTTCTGCCGGATGCATAAAGAGAGAGGGGGTGCCGGTTGATGACAGGGTAGCCGCAATTTTTCTGGCGATGTGACCTGACTTGCCGATACCCGAGACAACAACGCGTCCTTGGCAACCTAATAATAAGGCAACAGCTCGGGCTAACGGTTCGGTCGCAGTATCAGTGAGGCGGTTTTTCAGTGCCAGAATGGCATCTGCTTCGATTTGCAGCGCTTCGCGGGCGACAGAAATCGCACGCGCAGCATTTTCTGCGGTAAATGTAGTGGGTAACATAATCTTATTACTGTCAGTCATACCAGCAGTATAAACGAAACCTGAAGCAAAAAGCTTGCCAGATCGTGACTTCTCGTCTAAGCACAGGACAGCGCGGTTTGCGGGGCTGGATTAGCCCAGCAGAATATCTGACGAATTGGCAGAACGCGTTCCCGGAACAGGTCGATTGCTTTGCCCGTGATAGGCAAATACAACCGAGGATTTAATACTATTGCTGTTGTTTTTTCCTGCTGCGTGAAACAGCCCACTATGAAACAGCACCACATCGCCTTGTTGCAAGGGCAGCGGTACACCTTGTGCAAAGAGTCGCTGGTTGGCTGCTACATCCGGGCGTAAAAAGTCCAGTTCGTCCATTTGTTCGGGAGTGAGTGTCAGTAAATGGGAGCCCGGGATGAAATGCAGTCCACCGTTTGTTGCATTTTCCGGGCCCAAGGCAAGCCATACCGAAATCAAAGCGTTGTGCGGGAAAGACCAGTAACGGATATCGCGGTGCCAGCCTGTTGCCGTACCGAATGTCGGATGTTTGGTCATAATGCAGTTATGATGCGCAAGCGTAATACAGGTCGGTTCTTCAAACAACTGGTTCAGAATAGCGACTAAATCAGGGTCACTTGCCCACGCCTGATAGACAGCATGACGGTGCCATGCATCGCGCAAACGCCTGATCGTTCGCCCGCCAATACTGTCCAACGACTTTGGGGCGCCGGCATAGCCGACGTCGGTTTCATATTCCAGCGGTGCTATTTCACCTGCCAGATGCGCCTCGGTGGTCATCAGCATCTGGTCGCATATAGATGCTGGCACGCGTTTTGGTAATAACAGGTAACCCGATTGCTTAAATGATTCAATCTGCAGGTTGGAGAGCTGCGCTTGCATGACGTCCTTTGTTGCGTGCTGGTGGCTTCAATAGCGGTATTAAATATTTGCCGGTGACACTGGCGGGATTGGCTGCAACTTCCTCGGGTGTTCCTGTGGCAATTATTTGTCCGCCACCGGCACCACCTTCAGGCCCTAAGTCGACAATCCAGTCGGCCGTTTTAATGACATCCAGATTGTGCTCGATAATCACAACGGTGTTGCCCTGGTCTCGCAAGCGCTGGATGACTCTTAACAGCAATGCAATATCGTGAAAATGCAGACCTGTCGTCGGTTCGTCCAGAATATACAGTGTACGCCCGGTGTCGCGCTTGGATAACTCTAGCGACAGTTTGACGCGCTGTGCTTCGCCGCCCGACAATGTGGTTGCACTTTGCCCCAAGCGGATATAACCCAGACCGACATCCAGTAATGTTTGTAATTTACGTGCAATGACCGGAACAGGTTTGAAAAATTCATGGGCTTCTTCGACCGTCATGTCCAGAATCTGGTGAATATTCTTGCCTTTGTAATGGATTTCCAGTGTTTCACGGTTATAACGCTTGCCATGACATACATCACAAGGCACATACACATCCGGCAAGAAGTGCATCTCGACTTTAATGACGCCATCACCCTGACATGCCTCGCAGCGGCCACCCTTGACGTTAAACGAGAAACGCCCTGCTGAATAGCCGCGCTCTTTAGATGCGGGTACTGTCGAGAATAAATCGCGAATCGGGGTAAATAAGCCGGTGTAAGTGGCAGGATTTGAACGTGGTGTACGGCCGATCGGAGCCTGATCAACCGAGATGACCTTGTCGAAGTGCTCCAGTCCTTCAATACTCTCATGTGCTGCCGGTTCTGTTTGCGAGCCGTATAAATGTTGGGATGCGGCAGGGAAGAGTGTATCGTTGACCAGCTTGGATTTGCCCGAGCCCGATACACCTGTGATACAGGTTAATAAGCCCACAGGCAGTGTCAGGGTGACATGTTTCAGGTTATTGCCGCTTGCGCCACGAATGATTAACTGCCGATTCGGGTCGGATAGGGTACGTTTTTTAGGGACATCAATTGCCAAGGTCCCATTCAGATATTGCGCTGTCAGTGACCTTTTGCTTTTGAGGATATCGGCAAG
>JAATFN010000021.1 GCA_015655165.1 Betaproteobacteria bacterium
TAAAATCAATAAAATCATTGTTTTGACATATTCCAGAAGACAGGGACAGAAGTATTCATAAAGCCATGCACGGACTTCCTCATTGCACTGACAATCTTGTACTCACCCAATGGCGCGATGATGCCTTCATCCATCACCTTGGCTTGAAGTTGCTTTGCATATTCCTGCAATGCTTTTTCATTAGGTGCCATGGAATACGCTTTGCGTATCGCCTCAATGTCAGGGTAATTAGGCCATCCGAACCAAGCCTGATCACCATTAGTCGCGATTGGAACAAAACTGATCGGATTGGCTGAATCCGGCAAGCTGGAATAGGTTGTAAAGATATTCCAGCCACCTTCGGCCACCGGACGCTTCGAGGCACGTCGTGTTTGCTGTGTTTGCCAATCTACCGCATCCGTGCGTACTTTGAAGCCGGCGTTACGTAATTGTTGTGCAATTACCGGTACAACTTGCCCAACCTGTACATCTGTCGGATGCAAAATCACAATGGTTTCTCCGTTGTAACCTGACTTGGCAAGCAATTCTTTTGCCTTTGCTGTATTGCCTTTAAAATATCCTTCCGAGCCTATATCCGATGCAATTTTGCTACCACATCCAAAAACAGCGCCACATATGCGGTAATAGGCTGAATTACCAATTTGCGCCTTCATCACTGATTCTTGACTGATTGCTGTCATAGCAGCTTGTCTCACCAATTTCTTATCAAAAGGCGGCAACGTGAAATTGAACCGCATGATCGTTTGACACCCACGCAAATCCGAAGGCATCAATTGCAGATTGTTATCACCTTCCAATAAAGGAAGAAGATCAATCGATACTTGTTCGATCATGTCAATTTCGCCATTTTTTAGTGCATTGATTGCGGTCATTGAATCAGGCATGGCAACCCACTTGACCTTATCGACCTGCACAACTTTGCCACCTGCCAGGCCACTAGGTGGTTCATTACGCGGGATATAGTCTTTATTTTTTTCAAATACTGCTTGCACACCTGGCTTGTATTGTGCATCAACAAACCGGAATGGGCCCGAACCAATGGCGCTTGTAATAGGCTGGGTCACCGGTGTTGCCGCTATTTTTTCCGGCATGATAAATGGAGTCACGGAACTTGGTTTAGCTAAAGCACGCAGTGGCATATCTGTTGCCACTTTCAATTTGATTGCGAAAGTCTTGTCGTTAATAATTTGAATGTCATCAGTCACACTTGCCAGCACCTGCCCCATTTTGTCGAGCTGTGACCAGCGTTTGAGCGACTGATAGACATCTTTTGATGTTACCGGCTTTCCATCGTGGAATTTCAAACCTTCACGCAACGTAAAAACATAGGTTTTCCCGGAATTCTCAACTTTCCATCCCTCGACCATTTGTGGCTGAGGCTTCCCGTTTTTATCTTCTGCCAGCAAGGTGTCATACACCATATAGCCATAATCTCTCACAATGTATGCTGTACTGATTACCGGATCTAGAGAGCGCAATGGCGCCTCCAGTACGGCTGTGATCGTTGTTTCTGCGAAAGAAGAAAATGGTACCGACAATGTCATTGCAACCGATGTACATGCAATCGCTTTTTTAAAAGTAGGGCTATTATCCAGCAGTGATCTGAGATTCATTTTTTCCTCTGAAACTATCGTTAAACACAAAACCCATTGTCAGCAACCACGTTCGCCATATCAGTGCCGGTATGAGTGCCTCATCACAAAGCACGACCGTTTTGTACGTCACAGAACAATAGCATCATATTCTGGTTGCCCATTTTTGCATATATGCAAATCTCGTGCCTGAACAAAAGAATGCACATCGGCTATTGATTTATTTTTTGGAGAATACGTTCGTTACCAGTTTGTCCTGGAAAGTGTATTCCTTTGCCTGCCTAGGATTTACCATCAAAGCCCCCCGCTTTGCCCCCCAATCTTTGGCAGTATTTTGTACATTCATACGATGACCAATACCAATAATTCGCCACATACCCATCAATAATGATGCACCTATCAGGTGCATGACATGACGAAACGCACCAAAAACATCTTTCAAACACATGACTACTGCGCGGCGAATCACTGCAATGATTGATCTATATTAAATAATCTCGATTTTTAATACCAATTCCATCAACGTCGCGACAAATAGTTGATCCATATCAATGTCTTTGGATCGCGGCACATCGTACCTTAGCACTGTAGCAACACAACACTTTGAAGGTACTTATGAAAAAATCACTCTTGATGGCTTCGGCTTTATTATGCGCACTATCCGGTTCTGCATTCGCTCAGGAAAGCCCTTGGCAAGTCCGCGTACGTGCCGTTCACATTGATCCGGCCAACAAATCGGATCCAGTTGGCGGTGTTGGCGCCTCCGACACCATTAGCGTGTCCTCTAAAACAATTCCTGAAGTCGACATCAGTTACTTCTTTACGCCACACTGGGCAGCAGAA
>JAATFN010000206.1 GCA_015655165.1 Betaproteobacteria bacterium
TTACGGGCTTTGTGGCATGCGCATTTCAAGATCAATCACGTATTTCGCCGCAATCCTGTCAACCGTGCATTATTCATGCAGATAATCCAGTCCAAACGCGGCATTACACATGCATTACGGCGCATGAATCAGACCAGCGTACTGGGACGCTATCTGCCGAATTTTCGTCGCATCGTCGGTCAAATGCAACACGACTTGTTCCATGCCTATACCGTTGACCAGCATATCCTGATGGTCGTACGTAATGTACGGCGTTTTACCATGACAGAGCATGCACACGAATACCCGATGTGCAGCCAGCTAATGGCCAACTTTAGCCAACCATGGCTACTGTATATCGCCGCACTGTTTCACGATATCGCCAAAGGTCGCGGTGGTGACCACTCAAAACTTGGCATGGCCGATGCACGCCAATTTTGCGAACGACATGGATTGAGTAAAGACAATACCGAACTGGTGGTGTTTTTAGTCGAACAACATCTGACCATGTCACAGGTCGCCCAAAAACAAGATTTATCCGACCCCGATGTGATTCTGCAATTTACCAAACTAATTAAAGACGAGCGTCACTTAACGGCACTCTACTTGTTAACAGTGGCCGACATTCGTGGTACCAGCCCCAAAGTATGGAATGCATGGAAAGGCAAATTACTCGAAAACCTGTATCGCATTACATTGCGCGTTCTGGGTGGCGAAACACCAACGACCGATCGTGAACTTAAAAATACGCAATTGGAAGCAATTAACACATTGCACTTGTATGGATTACCGGCAGATGCCCATGAAGCATTCTGGCAACAACTTGATGTCGCGTATTTCTTGCGTCTGGATGCAGCAGATATTGCCTGGCAAACACGCTCGTTCTACGACAAAATCCATAGTGATACACCACAAGTCAAATGCCGCTTGGCTTCAGAAGGTATCCAGATTGCTGTCTACACTAAAAATCATGCGGATTTGTTTGCGCGGATTTGTAGTTATTTCGATGCAAAGAACTTCAATATTCTGGATGCAAAAATCCACACAACGCATCTGGACTATGCATTAGATACTTTTTTAATCGAGATTCCCGAATTCACACAGAACTATCGCGATATCATCAATCTGATTGAAGAAGAATTAGCAGCACATCTGGATTCGGATACACCATTACCACCTCCGATTAAAGGGCGTTTGTCACGTTTGTCGCGTACTTTCCCGCTCAACCCATCTGTGACATTACATCCAGACGAGCGTGGGCAATATTATATTTTATCAATCTCTTCAAACGACCGTAATGGTTTGCTCTATACGATCTCCAGTATTCTTGCCAAATACAAAATAAATTTGCACATGGCTAAAATTACCACGTTGGGCGAACGCGCCGAAGACGTTTTACTCGTCGACGGGGACGCCTTAAACCACCCGCGCACACAACTACAGTTAGAAACTGAATTGATGGACGCATTGCGTATCTGAGAAGATACATCGAATGAAAGACTAAAGACGATGACCGAACCTGTTCGCCTATCCAAACGCATGTCCGAACTTGGCCTATGCTCCCGCCGTGAAGCCGATGAATGGATCGAACGTGGCTGGGTACGTGTTGACGGCAGTGTGGTGGCTGTATTAGGAAGTAAAGTACTACCACACCAGCGGATTACGATCGAACGACAAGCCAGTGCACAACAAGCACAACGTGTCACGATACTGATCAATAAACCGGTAGGGTATGTCAGCGGCCAAGCCGAAGACGGTTATAAACCTGCCTCTGTGCTTGTACGCCCGGAAAACCACTGGGCAGAAGACCCCACAGGACTACAGTTTCATCCAAGCCAGTTGCGTAGTCTCGTACCGGCTGGACGACTGGATATCGACTCTGTTGGTTTATTGGTGCTAACGCAAGACGGACGCATTGCCAAACACCTGATCGGCGAACATTCTTCTGTCAACAAAGAGTATCTGGTGCGCGTTCAATATGCCAAACCAGGCAGACTGCCGGATGCGGACTTAAAACGATTGAATCACGGCTTGTCTTTGGACGGCAAAGCATTAAAACCGGCGAAAGTGCGCTGGCAAAACGACGACCAGTTGAGTTTTACCTTGTGGGAAGGCAAGAAGCGCCAGATCCGCCGTATGTGTGAAGCGGTGGACTTGCGTGTTCTCGGTTTAAAACGTGTTCGTATCGGCAATATCAAACTGGGTAATTTACCGGAAGGGCAATGGCGATACATGCGTGAAGACGAACAATTCTAACGTCATCATCATTTTTCCTGACCAACAGGATAAAAATTCCTGAAAAAATAATCATCACGGAATTTTTATCCAAAAACTGTCTTTAAACACCGAATATAAGACGAATTATCCTGTTTTACTGATGTACCATAACTGCCTGCAAGGTCACCTGTCTCATTGACCAGCTGACACAGGCCCACATGCTTTCACCACGTGCCACAAGCCCGATAAAAGCATGTGCATTGCCCACTATTTATGCTGCCGTGCAAACTATTGCACAACAGTTATCCATCTCTATCGAATTACGTCATGACCAACACGACCTCTACCACGGATGTGCGCGGCAAAGCCGCCGTACACAACGTCAATACGCCTGCGCGCGTACTCGCTGCAAGCTTAATCGGCACGACAATCGAATTTTTTGATTTTTATGTTTACGCCACTGCTGCTGTGCTGGTGTTTCCAGCACTGTTTTTTCCGAACAGTGATCCGGTTTCTGCCTTGCTAGCTTCTTTTGCCACGTTCTCGATCGCATTTTTTGCACGCCCTCTGGGTGCGGTTGTATTTGGACATTTTGGTGATAAAGTCGGCCGTAAAGTCACCCTGATTGCAGCGTTACTGACGATGGGGATCTCTACCGTACTGATCGGTCTATTACCAACCTATGCACAAATCGGTGTTGCAGCACCGGTCTTGTTGGCATTATGCCGCTTTGGACAAGGCTTGGGGCTCGGTGGGGAATGGGGTGGTGCAGTATTACTCGCAACCGAAAACGCGCCCAAGGGTAAAAAATCCTGGTACGGCATGTTTCCGCAGTTGGGTGCACCAATTGGTCTTGTCCTGTCTTCCGGCATGTTCTGGGTCATGTTGCATTTCATGTCCATGGAGCAGTTGATGGCATGGGGATGGCGTATTCCGTTTATTGCCTCTATCGCCCTGATCATCATTGGTTTATGGGTGCGGCTTGCCATTACCGAAACACCCGACTTCCAACTTGCCATTGCACGCAAAGAACGCGTCAAGTTGCCGATCGCCACACTCCTGCAACATCATAAACGCGATTTGTTTCTTGGTACCTTCATGACCTTGGTCACTTTCGTGCTGATCTATTTGTGTGCTGCCTACTTGCTGTCTTACAACACCAAGGTACGCGGCATGGGCATGTTGGACGCCATCAAAATCCAGATCTACGGTGCGGTCATCTTCGGCATCGGTATTCCTGTTGCCAGCAAGATCGCAGAAAAAACCAGCCGTTATGCGGTGTTAATTGTCACCACCGTTCTGGTGGGACTGTTTTCGTTTACCATGGAGCCCTTATTAACAGGTTCACTTGCATCTATTTATCTGTTCACCACCATCGGCATGTTTTTAGAAGGTGCGACCTATGGTGTGATCGGCGCCTCCTTAGCCACAGCATTTCCAACTGAGGTGCGTTATACAGGCTCGTCGATCACGTTTAATCTGGGCGGCATTTTCGGGGCATCGTTGGCCCCTTACGCGGCAACTTGGCTGCAGGCCAACTATGGTGTTGCCTATATCGGCTATTACCTGTTAGGCACAGTCATCATCACGCTGCTGTGTATCATTGGTTTGGGCCCTAAAAAAGTCTAAATAAAAAATCACCCCGGTACAGTAAAGAACTGACCGGGGTGATGGATACCACAAACACGTAATACGTTAATCAATCATCATCATTGGGGTCCAGATCCGGAAACAGAATGTCCGTGAATCCGAACTGCGTAAAATCTCTGATACGCATCGGATATAAAATCCCCAACAAATGATCGCACTCGTGCTGAACAACACGCGCATGGAAACCTTCGACCGTGCGATCAATGACATGACCGTACTGATCAAATCCCGTATAACGCAAGCTGGTATGACGCGGGACAACACCACGCAAGCCTGGCACTGATAAACACCCTTCCCAGCCATCTTCCAATGTGTCCGACAGGAAGGTTAATACAGGATTGATCAATACAGTTTCGGGTACTTCAGGTGCATCGGGATAACGTACATTTTTCTTGAAACCAAAAATCACGACTTGTAGATTCACGCCGATTTGTGGTGCGGCAAGACCTGCACCATCGACTGCATACATCGTGTCGAACAGATCGCCAACCAATGCGTGCAACTCTTCTGTATCAAATTGTGCCACGGGCTCTGCCTGACGCAATAGCCGTGGGTCACCCATTCTTAGAATCTCGCGTAATGCCATAGCCCTACCCCCGATGTCACCGCTTATTTTGCGGCGATTTCTTTCAAGAATTCGGCAAATGCCTCACCGGTTTCTTCGTGTTTCAAGCCCATTGCCACCGTTGCCTTCAAGTACCCAAGCTTGGAACCACAATCATAGCGTTGGCCGGTATAACGATACGCCAATACAGACTCTGCCTGCATCAGATTCGCAATACCATCGGTCAACTGTATCTCACCGCCGGCGCCACTGCCAAGATTTTCCAGATAATGGAAAATACGGCTGGACAAGACATAACGACCAACCACTGCCAATGTCGATGGTGCATCTTCAGGAGCCGGTTTTTCGATAATCGCATTAACACGTTCAAGATTCGGGCGATATGGTGTGGCACTGACAATACCATATTGCTTGGTTTCCGAACGCGGCACATCTTGCACGGCCAATATGCTCATGCCTTCCTTGGCATAGATATCTGTCATCTGCGCCAACACAGGACGTTGACCTGCATCAACATCCATGAAATCGTCAGCCAACAGCACGGCAAACGGCTCTTCACCAATCACAGGACGTGCACATAACACCGCATGGCCTAAACCTAACGGCGCCGACTGACGGATAAAAATACAGTTCACATTTTTAGGTACGACATTTTGTACCAATTCAAGCAACCGCTTTTTACCGGCAGCTTCGAGTTCTTTTTCCAGTTCGTACGCTTTGTCGAAATGATCCTCGATCGCGCGTTTATTACGACCGGTGATAAATATCATCTCGGTAATACCTGCAGCAACAGCTTCTTCGACAGCGTAATGAATCAATGGCTTATCGACAATGGGCAACATCTCTTTAGGTTGCGCTTTGGTAGCCGGTAAAAACCGGCTACCTAAACCTGCGACAGGAAATACTGCTTTTGTAATTTTCTTAATCATAGTTAAATCCCCAATGGGTCAATGCTTATTCACAACATACCAATACACATATCGTACTTGCATCAAGTTCAACACTGTAACGACCTCGCAGCAGAACTTGAACAAGAAAATCAAAATGATACAAATTAACCGGTTATTAAACTGGCTCTCCAGAGAAAAGCGCTCTTAAGCCATCTTCGTCCAGCACGGTAATGCCGAGCTCTTCGGCCTTTGCCAGCTTGCTACCAGCCTCGGCACCTGCGACGACGTAATGCGTTTTTTTAGAGACAGAACCTGTTACCTTCCCCCCTGCTGCCTCGATCAATGCTTTTGCCGCATCCCGCGACAGATTCGGTAGTGTACCCGTTAATACAAATAGTTTGCCCTCCAGCAATTGCGGAATTTGATCACTGCCGTGTCCTTCTTCCCAAGTCACACCAGCAGCACGTAATTGCGCGACCAGTTCAACATTTAACGGGTCGTTGAAATAAGCCACAATGGTGTTGGCTACAACCGGACCGATGTCTGGTACATCCAGCAGCTGTTCGGCAGACGCTTCCATGACAGAATCCATTTTACCGAAATAGTTCGCCAGCTCTTTCGCTGTTGCCTCACCCACATGACGAATACCCAGTGCATAGATAAACCGTGCCAGTGTCGTGGATTTGGATTTTTCCAGCGCATTCAGCACATTCTGGGCAGATTTATCCGCCATACGATCAAGTTCTGCCAATGCGGTAAATCCGAGCTTATACAAGTCTGCAGCCGTAGTAACAACCCGCTTGTCGACCAACTGGTCGATTAACTGCTCACCCAGTCCTTCAACATCCAACGCACGGCGCGAGACGAAATGCTGCAAACCACCCTTACGTTGCGCGGCGCATTTGATCCAGCCACCAGAACAACGTGCAACTGCTTCGTCTTCCAGTCGCACAATATCCGAGCCACATACGGGACAGACTGTCGGCATGACAAACTCTGCCGCATCGACAGGACGTGACTCAGGCACGAATGCAACAACTTCGGGAATCACATCGCCGGCACGACGCACAATCACGGTGTCACCGATCCTGATATCTTTGCGACGGACTTCATCTTCATTATGCAGTGTGGCATTTGTCACCGTCACACCACCAACAAAAACGGGCGCCAAACGGGCAACCGGAGTAATTGCACCTGTTCTGCCAACTTGTACCTCAATACCTTGCACAGTGGTTAATGCTTCTTGAGCCGGGAACTTATGGGCCAGCGCAAAACGCGGTGCACGCGAGACAAATCCCAGATGCTGCTGTTGATCCAGTCGGTTGACTTTATAGACAACGCCATCAATCTCGTAAGGCAAACTGCTACGCTTATCGGCAATACGCTGATAAAAATCCAGCAGGCCACGTGCGCCTTTGACAATCTCACGCTCTTTGCATACCGGCACACCCAGTGTGCCATACCAATCAAGTAACGCCGAATGCGAAGGCGGCATCGTTGCACCTTCCAATGCACCAATGCCATAGGCAAAAAAACGTAGTGACCGTTGTGCGGTAATTTTAGAATCCAACTGGCGCAAGCTGCCTGCCGCGGCATTACGCGGATTGGCAAACTCTTTGGCACCGGCAGCTACCTGCCTTGCATTTAACTTGATAAAGTCGTCTTTGAACATCAACACTTCGCCGCGCACTTCCAGAACTGTGGGGAGATGCGCCCCATACAGCTTTAAAGGAATCGCACGAATGGTCTTGATGTTTGCAGTCACATTCTCGCCGGTCATGCCATCGCCCCGTGTGGCAGCTTGTACCAATGAGCCGTTTTCATAGCGCAGGCTGATTGCCAGACCATCGAATTTCAATTCGACGGCATAATCAACCGCTGCAACAGCTTCCAGGCCATCAGTGATACGTTAATCAAAGGCAATGATGTCTTCGTCACTAAATCCGTTCCCCAAAGACAACATCGCAATAGCATGTTTGACTTGGTCGAATTGCGCCAACGGTGCACCACCGACACGTTGTGTTGGTGAATCCACAGAGATGCATTCGGGATGTGCTGCTTCCAATGCCTGTAATTCCTGGAATAATCGATCGTACTCGGCATCGGGGATCGTCGGCGCATCAAGCACATAATAGGCATGATTGTGACGATCCAGTAGACTTCTTAACGCGCTAACGCGTTCTTCCCAGCCAGCACCCGGCGCCGGGGAAGAAAATAGATCTGGTTGCATGGAAAAGTGGTCTGCGTAAAATCAGCTAAACAAACGTTGTGCCCGCTTGGAGCCTGCCATGATATCAACAGCTTCCATTGCGCTGTAAAATGTATTGACCTGTTCTGCAATATCGTTCAGGATTTCTTCCGACAAAGGTTGCACACTGTCATCGACCAAAGTACCGTTCAAACGTGTTGCCAATGACTTGCCGCAAGCCACCATCGCAGCAAAACCATTACGCGCAGCGCCCACACGCGGCACATCCAAAAGCAAGGTCAAGCGACTGGTTTCTTCTTCATTGGCAGTCGCATTTGTCGACAAGGAGAACAACACCTCACCCTCGCCGTCCTGCATCATCAAATAACCGTCTGTATAACGATCAAACCCCTGACGTGTCAATGCCGCCAATAATGTCTTCACATTCCATGGGGCACTATTACTGACGACATTGACGCCCAACTGGACGTCATGATCGGTAATAAACTGAAACAGTTGCTGTGCTGTCTGGATCACTTCGACCATGTCCGGCACATCGGTCTCGCCACCCATCGAATCGGCAATATTGCGCAGTTGCGTCACCAATTCGGAATATTCCAGCTCGTTTAACGCACTACTGCGGTTTGCCATTTGTACACCGGCCAACAAAGACGAATAAATACCGCCATGATGGATCGATTCCCATTCACCTTGTGCGTTGCAACCGATAAAGTTCACCGGCTTGTTTCCGACATAACGCAAACTTTGCAGCGTCGGCAGGATTTTTTCTCCACGCACCGGTGTTTCCAATTCGATCGGAATACGACAGTCGATTAATTCATCCACCGGCAAATTTCGTTTTGCACGTTTAGCGACTTGATCTGCAGCCAGGTCTGTAATCGTCGGCTCTTCGGTATCGGCCGCTACAGCCTCTTCCATTAATTGCACATCTTCGTCGCCTTGCAAATAGGCATCGGCAACACTGCCTTTGACAGCTGGTCGCATCGGAACTGGATCAAATCCTGGCTCCACGCGGTCTTCTGGTGCCAATGGCTGTTTCGCAACGGGCGCACCTTCAGCATTAGGCGACATCAA
>JAATFN010000224.1 GCA_015655165.1 Betaproteobacteria bacterium
ATTTGTGTGTGGGGATTTTGCACAAACACCGTTTGCTGCGCAGTCACAAGATTTATTGTGGTCGAATCTGGCACTGCACTGGCATCCGCAGCCTGACCGTGTATTTGCCGAATGGGCGCGCATTATCAAGGTTGAGGGGCTATTGATGTTCTCCTGCTTTGGGCCAGATACGTTTAAGGAGTTGCGCAGTGCATTCGAAACCATTGATATGGCACCGCATACCTTGCCGTTTGTCGATATGCATGACTTTGGCGACATGCTTGTACATGCCGGATTTTCTACGCCGGTCATGGATATGGAAGTTATTACTGTCACGTACGATACACCGCAGCGTTTGCTGGCAGATGTACGTTCGTGGGGCGGCAATCCCCTGCAAAACAGGCGGCGTGGTTTATTGGGTAAAGCGGGGTATGCCGAAGTATTGCGGATGCTCGAGGCAATGAGAAGAGTGCAAGACGGTAAAATTCCGTTAACCTTTGAAATCGTGTATGGTCATGCATTCAAGCCACAACCAAGAACGACTAAAAATGGCGAAGCGATTATCCGGCTGGATTTCCCGAAAAAATGAGCGGATTGCAAGCGTGTTATCTATAGCTGAAAAAATGTCACCTCGGCTTTATTGCTTGATCACATCCGAGATTACCCTTTATACTGGCAGGGCTATATATGATGTCAACAAGGCTATTTTGCATGTAAAAAAGCGTGCAAAATGCCTGATGTGCCTGAAAGTGCGACTGTCTGGACAAATTCGCCGGCAATGGTTGGTTTTATGTCGGTTCTGGGAAAAACTCTTGATCGTAGCGCTTTATGAGTAATAGTGTTGGTGTTTGTATACGTATCTATCACGAAGTGGCCTTACGCTGGATCTGTACCATAATACAAATTTCCAGGGCAGCACGGGAATATTGCATAAGAA
The DNA here is from genome assembly GCA_015655165.1 of Betaproteobacteria bacterium. Lineage (GTDB taxonomy): Bacteria > Pseudomonadota > Gammaproteobacteria > Burkholderiales > Burkholderiaceae_D > Herbaspirillum. The sequence goes on from JAATFN010000224.1 coordinate 917, forward strand.
CGCCAGATATCACAGTTAAGTGCGCTTTTTTGCAGGCAGTCGGTGTGTGGGTTGAGATGATCGCCCTATCAGGGCACCAGTCATGATAATAAGCATCTAGAAGAAAAACAATATTCTAATTTGGGCTTTTGAGGAAATCATGAAACATGCAAAGCGCCTTCGATTGTTGATGCCGGGAGCATTAGTTATGGCAATTGGTATGCCGTCATGGGCACAAGTACCGAATGTGCCGGGTGGGCCGTCTGTGCGTCAACTGAATTTCCATGAACCTGTGACACCGATTGCTTCACAAATCTATAACTTGCACACCATGATGCTGGTGATTTGTCTGGCAATTTTTGTACTGGTTTTCGGGGTGATGTTCTATTCCATCATCAAGCACCGTAAATCACGCGGACATCAGGCAGCATCTTTTCATGAAAGTACTGCTGTTGAAATTGCCTGGACCATTATTCCCTTTTTAATTGTCATTGCCATGGCTTTACCGGCAACTAAAACCGTGGTTGCGATGAAAGACACGTCCAATGCCGATATCACCATCAAAGCCACCGGCATGCAGTGGAAGTGGGGTTATGACTACTTGAAAGGCGAAGGAACCGGTATTTCCTTTCTGTCTAATCTGGCAACACCGCGCGAACAGATTGTCGATGCGACAGTGAAGAAAAACGATACCTACTTGATCGAAGTCGATAATCCGATGGTGGTGCCCGTCAATCAGAAAGTCCGCATTATTACAACGGCCAACGATGTGATCCATTCATGGGCTATTCCCTCGTTTGGTATCAAGCAAGATGCGATTCCGGGTTTTGTACGTGACACCTGGTTTAAGGCAGAAAAAATCGGTACCTATTATGGCCAGTGCGTCGAGTTGTGCGGTAAAGACCATGCATTTATGCCAATTGTCGTTCAGGTGGTCAGCAGTGATGACTATAAAAAATGGGTAAAACAAAAACAAGAAGAAATGGCTGCCAAAGCCGATGATCCGACCAAAGTCTGGACATTGGACGAAGCAATCCAGCGTGGACAAGCCGTGTACACTGCAAATTGTGCAGTATGCCATCAGGCCAATGGTAAGGGGGCCGGTACTTTCCCTGCATTGGATGGTGCGCCGGCTGTAACAGGACCTAAAGCTGCACAAATCAATATCGTATTAAATGGTCGTGCGGCAATGCCGTCATGGAAATCAGTACTGTCGGATACGGAAATTGCCACAGTCATTACCTATACACGAAACACCTGGTCGAATAAAGCACAAGAAAATATTGTCCAACCATCGGAAGTGGTAGCTGCGCGTAAGTAATTGAATCGGGAGATTGCAATGAATACAACAACAGTCGATCATCAGCATCACGATCAAACGCATGATCACGCACATGACCATCCGCACGGTTGGCGCCGCTGGTTGTTCGCCACAAACCACAAAGACATCGGTACATTGTATTTATGGTTTTCTTTGACGATGCTCATGATCGGCGGTGTGCTTGCGCTATTAATCCGTGTGGAACTGTTTCAACCGGGGTTGCATTATTTCCGGCCGGAATTCTTTAACCAGCTAACGACCATGCATGGTATCATTATGGTGTTTGGTGCAATCATGCCTGCATTCGTGGGTTTTGCGAACTGGATGATTCCATTGCAAATCGGCGCATCCGATATGGCTTTTGCACGGATGAACAATTTCTCGTTCTGGTTGATGCCGCCTGCGGCATTGATGTTGGTGAGTTCATTTTTTGTTCCCGGTGGTGCGTCGGCAGCGGGATGGACACTCTATGCACCATTAACATCGCAAATGGGTATCGGTATGGATATCGGTATTTTTGCGATGCATTTGATGGGTGCATCATCCATCATGGGGTCGATCAATATTGTGGTGACCGTGTTGAATATGCGCGCACCCGGTATGACGCTGATGAAAATGCCGATGTTTTGCTGGACCTGGTTAATTACCGCTTATTTGTTGATTGCCGTGATGCCCGTGTTGGCCGGTGCGATTACGATGACCTTGACCGACCGTCATTTCGGCACATCGTTTTTTAATGCCGCAGGTGGTGGCGACCCGGTGATGTATCAGCATATCTTCTGGTTCTTCGGACATCCCGAGGTGTACATCATGATTTTGCCGGCCTTCGGTATCGTCTCGCAGATTATTCCGGCATTCGCGCGTAAGCAATTGTTCGGTTATGCATCGATGGTGTACGCAACCTCATCGATTGCGGTGTTGTCTTTTATTGTCTGGGCCCATCACATGTTTACCACAGGTATGCCGGTGACAGCGCAGCTCTTCTTCATGTACGCGACAATGTTGATTGCTGTGCCAACCGGTGTCAAAGTGTTTAACTGGATCGCGACAATGTGGCGCGGTTCGATGACTTTTGAGACACCGATGTTGTTCTCGGTCGGCTTTATCTTCGTGTTTACGATTGGTGGCTTTACGGGATTGATTCTGGCAGTCACTCCCATCGATATCCAGGTGCAGGATACCTATTATGTCGTCGCCCATTTCCATTATGTGCTGGTGGCAGGCTCGCTCTTTTGCCTGTTTGCCGGGTATTACTATTGGAGTCCGAAGTGGACCGGGTTTATGTATAACGAGACACGGGGCAAGATCCATTTCTGGTTGTCGTTGATCACATTCAATATTACCTTCTTCCCGATGCATTTTCTGGGACTTGCCGGCATGCCGCGCCGTTATGCGGATTATCCGGCACAGTTTACCGACTTTAATATGCTCGCATCTGTTGGCGCATTCGGGTTTGGTCTCAGTCAGGTGTACTTCTTGTTCTGGATTGTGATTCCCTCTATTCGTGGCGGTAAAAAAGCGCCGATGAAACCATGGGAAGGTGCACAAGGACTGGAGTGGACAGTGCCGAGTCCTGCACCGTTTCATACGTTTGAAACACCACCTGTAATCAAATAATACAAGGCAATCCATATTCGCCTGCTAGGAGGAAGACATGGATAACGTTAGGCAGCGGCGCAATATCAGAACAGGCATTTTGCTGGCATTGGTAGCAATTCTGTTTTTTGTGGCAGTGTTTGTCGATAAACTCATGGCTGGCGTATGACGGATACAGACACAGCCATCGACAAGACGAAACAATCCGGCAACAGAAAACTGTTGCGTTCGCTCTTTGTTGTGTCTGTGCTGATGTTCGGTTTCGGCTATGCGTTAGTGCCGCTGTATGATTTATTCTGCGAAGTCACCGGTATTAACCAGCTAACACAACAAGGTGATACGGAAGTGATGCCGGTCAATTCACAGATTGACACGAGCCGGACCATTACGATCGAGTTTGACGGGAATGCACAGGGGCCGTGGCGATTCAGACCGACAGTCGGCAGCATGCAAGTGCATCCCGGCCAGATGGTGCAAGTGGTGTATGAAGTTGTGAATACGCAGTCGCACAGTGTCGATGCACAAGCCATTCCAAGTTATGCACCGCAGCAGTCGGCAGCATTTTTTAAAAAAGTGGAATGCTTCTGTTTTAACCAGCAAACCCTGGGGCCGAATGAAGCCCGGCAAATGCCGGTTGTCTTTTTTATCGATCCGGCATTACCCAAAGAGGTAGGGACGATTACGTTGTCGTATACATTTTTCGAAATTGGTGGCACTACCAGAGTCAGTGCCGGAGGTTGAGATGACAGATACAGACGTCGACAAGCAGGACAATATATCGTTTTTAGGGACACTCAAAGCCGTCTTGTGGTCTTTTTTCGGGGTGCGCAAACGACGCGATTACGAGCGTGACGCACAAAAACTCAATCCGGTCTATGTCCTGCTGGCGATGATTCTGGCAGTGGGCATGTTTGTCGGCATATTGCTGTTTGTTGTACAGATGGTTGTGAAACAATAATTTCAACTAATTCGTCATGTGTATTGGGAGATGGAAATGAGTTCAGAACCCGCAAAGGCCCCTTATTATTTTGTGCCTGCCATGTCCCCATGGCCGATTTCAGCGGCCCTGTCGCTGCTTGTTGCCATGACGGGCGCCGCAGCACTGGTCAACGATATACCGGGCGGCGGGTATATCAACATCACCGGTATTCTGCTGTTTTTGGTTGTACTCTATAAATGGTTTGGCGACGCGATCGGCGAATCGGAATCAGGTGTGTATAGTGAGCGTATCGACTTGTCGTTTCGCTGGAGTATGGCCTGGTTTATTTTTTCCGAGGTCATGTTTTTCGCAGCGTTTTTCGGAGCACTGTTTTACGCACGTGCTATCACCATGCCCTGGTTGGCAGACCTGGACCACAAAGTATTGTGGCCTGACTTTACAGCGATCGCACAATGGGGAAATACAGGACCTGCCGGTGTTGTCGAACGTTTTGATACGATGACCATCACGTTGCCGACTATCAACACAATGATATTGCTGGCTTCGGGTGTGACATTGACCATTGCCCACCATGCGTTGATTGCCAACCAGCGTACGAAAATCGTTATCTGGTTGTTCTTGACGGTATTGTTGGGAGCGACCTTTATGGGCTGCCAGATTTATGAATATGTGCATGCCTATACAGAACTTAACCTGAAAATGACGTCCGGTGTGTATGGCTCCACCTTTTTTATGTTGACCGGTTTTCATGGATTCCATGTGACCATTGGTGCGATCATGTTAACTGTGGTGTTAGTGCGGGTATTGAAAGGGCACTTTACACCGCAGCATCATTTTGCATTTGAAGGTGCTGCATGGTACTGGCACTTTGTCGATGTGGTATGGCTGGGTTTGTATGTGGTGGTGTACTGGTTGTAAGCCGTTCGGCACGGTCAAAGGCCGCACTTCGGTGCGGCTTTTTTATAGCATGTACGGTTGATGTATGGATGTTTTTTGGTGTGCAAAAAACGTTCTGGCCAAAGACAGTGACGCTATCTTGCTGTATAAGGAAGACCTGTTGGCGTGATCCAGCCAAGCTTGTAGGACAGCAGGATCAGTAAAAACAGTGTGATGGATAGACCGACGCGTACAGTTAATGCGTTGACAGTGCGATTACTTTTGCTTTTGTCTTTCATCAGAAAAAACAGTGCAGATGCAAGACTGCCAAGGATTAACACAAATGCAATGGCGACGAGTAGTTTCATCATGACAGTAATCCCTTATTCGTGAGACGACAGGATACAGAAAATGACGGATACAGCGTTGAAAGTGATATTGTAATGCCGATTCGCTTCAAATTGGGATGGATTCCTTGTATGGCAATGGTGGTGACAGTGGCCATCGGGATTGCGCTTGGGCAATGGCAAACAGAGCGTGCCAACAGTAAACTCGCATTGCAGCACGACATGGATGTGCGTGCCAGGCAGGCACCAGTGGTTCTTGATGCATCCATGACAGACATGCATGACATGCTGTTTCGCCCGGTCATTGCCAATGGCAAGTTTGTCAAGGCATGGTCGGCCTATCTGGACAATCGGCCCTATCAGGGGCAAGCGGGCTTGTATGTCATTACGCCCTTGCAACTGGGCAATAGTCACGCAGCCGTCCTTGTCATACGGGGCTGGATACCGCGTGACAAGACCGATCGTCTTCGCATCGCGCAGTACCTGACACCGGACGATACAGTGTCTGTCACCGGCATGATGAAAGCAGATGCCGGGAAAGTCCTGCAATTGGGTGACACCCAGGTGCCGGTACCAGGTGCGATAATGCAAAATCTGGATGTGACAGGTTTTGCGGCAGCCAGCGGGTTGTCATTGTTGCCGTATGTACTGGTACAAACCGTGGGACAAGAAGATGGTCTGGTTCGTGACTGGCCGGTGCCGGCCACCGGTGTTGAAAAGCACCGTGGTTATGCGGTGCAGTGGTACGCGTTATCATTGACAGCTTTTATTTTTTTTATCGTGACAGGATTTCGACGTGGGAAAAAATGATCAACCCAGTCAACAGCGCCGTGGACGCACACGATTGCTGCTCATTCTCGCCGTGTGTGCCGCGCCGATGTTGTTATCTTACCTTGCCTATTATGTCATCAAGCCCACAGGGCGGACCAATTACGGTACATTGATTGATCCCAGACAGTATCCGGTGCCGGAACTCGACAGCACCCAGATCAGTGGCGAGCCTGCGACGTTACAGGACTATCAGGGCAAATGGGTGATGCTGCAAATAGCAGGTGCGGCATGCGATGCAGCATGTCATGGCCGCATGACAAAAATGCGTCAGTTGCGACTGATGCAAGGCAAGGATATGGATCGTATCGAGCGAGTGTGGTTAATTACGGACAACGAGCAAGTCGAGACGATGACCATTCGTGAATTCGAAGGTATTCATATGTTGCGCGTCGATGCCACAAAACTGAAGGCCTGGTTACCTGTGGATGCACCGGCTGTGGTAGAAGACCATATATATATGATCGATCCGTTGGGTAACCTGATGCTGCGTTTCCCCAAAGACAGCGATCCCAACAAAATGGTCAAAGATATCAACAAGTTATTACGCGCTTCAAGCATAGGGTAGTGTTATGTGGATTCAACTGGCTATTAAGGGATTGCTTTTTGCATTGATCCCTTTAACGATTGTGTGGGTGTCAAACGATCAGGATAAATATCGCAAGCTTGCCTGGGTGACGTTGTTTTTAACGTTCGATCTGATCATGTTTGGCGCCTTCACGCGCCTGACCGATTCAGGGCTGGGTTGTCCTGACTGGCCTGGTTGCTATGGCCAATCCAATCCTTTCCTGGCACATGCGCAAATCAGTGCTGCGCAAGAAGCCATGCCGACAGGGCCCGTGACAGTTGTCAAAGCATGGATCGAGATGATACATCGCTATGTCGCGATGACAGTCGGTGTGTTAATCATCACTTTGGTGATTGTTGCCTGGCGCGGCTGGATCAAGTCGAAAAAACAGAATCCGAAATTTTCTCCCACGGTGCCGATGGTGTTGCTGGTGCTAGTGTGCCTGCAAGGTGCATTTGGTGCATGGACTGTGACAATGAAGTTGCAGCCTGTCATTGTGACCATCCATTTATTGTTGGCGTTGGTGTTGCTTGCCATGTTGACGTGGTTGGGCGCTCGCCAGAGTGAACATCAGCCTGTGGCGCCACTAGCCAGACAACTGGCCTGGCCGGCTGTGATTGCCGTGGTTCTGTTGTCGATACAGATTGCGTTGGGTGGTTGGGTCAGTACCAATTATGCAGCGCTTGCCTGTAATGATTTCCCGTTGTGTCATGATGCGTTGGTGCCAGAGATGGATTTCGGTAACGGTTTTTCATTGTGGCGTCATCTGGGTAAAACGGCTTCTGGCGACTATTTGCCGTTTGCCGCATTAACAGCGATTCACTGGACACACCGCATGTTTGCCATTGTGGTGGTGGCGTTTCTGGTCTGGTTGGGATTGAAGGCGTTGAAAGACAGCGGACTACGTAAAACAGGCAGATGGATCTTGTGCATTATCGGCTTGCAGTTTTTGACCGGGGTGGCAACTGTCTACTTTAACTGGCCATTGGCAATTGCTGTTATCCACAATGGTGGGGCAGCGTTACTGATATTGTTGTTGATCATGTTAAACTATAAGGCTAGATATGCGCCGACAACGTCATCCCATCATGTTGTTTAATCTGCGTATGTCTTCTTCAGATTCTTCGACATGACTGCCAACACCGTAAAAACGAACCGCCTAGCCCAATATCTGGCCCTGACCAAACCTCGCGTCACGCAACTGGCCGTATTTTGTGCGGTTATCGGGATGCTGTTGTCTACGGATGACGGGCTGCCTGATATCGGCAAGATGGTGTTTGCTACGGTTGGTATCTGGCTGTTGGCAGGGGCCGCTTTTGCGGTGAACTGTCTGGTCGAGCGCGAGGTTGATGCCCGTATGGCCAGAACCGCCAGACGGGCGACTGCCAGCGGTGAAATCACTGTCATGCAGACATTGCTGTTTTCAGCTGTCATTGGCGGCTTGGGGATGGCAATTCTCTATGTGCTGGTCAACCCGCTGACGATGTGGTTAACGTTTGCCACGTTTGTCGGGTATGCGGTGATCTATACCATCATTTTAAAACCTGCTACACCGCAAAATATTGTGATTGGCGGTTTGTCCGGTGCGATGCCGCCGGCATTGGGTTGGGCTGCCATTGCCAATGATGTACCGATGCAGGCATGGATTCTGGTGCTGATTATCTTTATATGGACGCCGCCGCATTTTTGGGCGTTGGCCATGTATCGTCGTGAAGAGTATAAAAAATCGGGTTTGCCGATGTTGCCGGTCACCCACGGTATGCGCTTGACGCAGTTTCATGTATGGTTGTATTCGATCGCACTGTTTGCCACGACGATGTTACCGTTTGCGGTCAACATGAGCGGGGTGATTTATCTGGCCTGTGCAGTGGTGCTCGGTATCATGTTTTTATGGCATTCGTGGCAGCTTTACAGACGTTATACAGATCAACTGTCACGTAAGGCCTTTGCGTTTTCGATTGTCTATCTGGCGTTATTGTTTGCTGCCTTGTTAATCGATCATTACTTTTTGATTAGGATTTGATCATGCGTCGTTTGTTTGCTGTGTTTGCGCTTGTTGTTGTCGCCTTGTCTTTGTCGGCATGTGACTGGTTTGATGCCAATCGTGCCGATAAAGTCAAATTTATCAATACCGATGTGACTGGCGCACCGTACGGTAAAGAACTGGCATTAACTGACCATACTGGCCAGCCGCGTACACTTGCCGACTTCAAGGGCAAAGTGGTCGTAATTTTTTTCGGGTATACACAATGTCCTGATGTTTGCCCGACTACCATGGTCGAGATGGCACAAGTGATGAAAGACCTTGGACCGGATGCTGACCGTGTGCAGGTGTTGTTTGTGACGATTGACCCGCAACGCGATACACAAGCATTACTGGCACAATATGTACCTGCATTCGATCCACGTTTTCTGGGGCTGTTTGGTGACGAAGAAGCCACCAAGAAGGTTGCCAAAGAGTTCAAAGTGTTTTACCAGAAAGTACCCAGCAAAAATAATCCAGAGAGCTATTCGATGGACCATACAGCAGGTAGCTACGTGTTGGATCCACAAGGTAATCTGCGTTTGTTCATCAAGTACGGACAGGGTACACAAGCTATTGTTCAGGATTTGAAAGCGCTACTGTAAAACCTGTTTTGATGACGTGTTCCCAATAGACATAATCGCACCCGACTAAATCCGCCTGGCAAAGGTGCGGATGCATCAGGTGCTTTTTTATATTACTGGCGGGGGTGGGTAGCCCCTTCTTCGCAGAACGAATAGTCAACATCCGGATCCGTCACCCAGCTGCTTGGATCGCATTCTTCTGCTGTTGCAGGGCGTTTGGGGTGTGGATCTTGCTGATCGGTGGTATGCGCGCTTAAGGTTGTTGCGAGTAACAGCATGGGCAACAGCAATAAAGATCGTTTCATCATATTTCTCCTGTAGGTTGAACAGAAAGGCAAGTTGCCTTCTTCTCTTTACGATGGTTCGCTATATATTTCGTTCGTAGGGAAGGGAGAAACGCAGATGTTTAAGAATTTTCTTATTATGAGATACGGGATATAAAATAAAAAAGCGCCCGTCATGGATTGTCCATGACGGGCGCTTTTAGCGATGCTTGTGTTGCGTGCCTTAAGCGTACGCTTGCAATGCACCTTTCATTTTTTTCAAGGCAACGACTTCGATCTGGCGGATACGTTCGGCAGAGACCCCGAATTCGGCAGCCAGTTCGTGTAATGTTGCACCAGACCCATCGTCATTGGCCAACCAGCGGGCTTCAACGATACGGCGTGAGCGTTCATCCAGTTTACCCAATGCATCTTCCAGACCTTCAGACTGGAGGCGGTCATACTGCTTGGCTTCGAGAACGCGGGTTGGTTCCGAATTGTCGGACGATAAATAGGCAATCGGTGCGAATTTGTCGTCGTCATCGTCAGTTGGCGCGTCCAGGGCAATATCGCGCCCAGACAGACGGGTTTCCATTTCGATGACTTCTTCCTGCTTCACATTGAGTGTTTTGGCCAATGCTTCGACTTGCGCCGGTGTCATTGTATCCAGGCCTTCTTTGTGGCTACGCAGGTTAAAAAACAGCTTACGTTGCGCTTTTGTTGTCGCAACTTTGACCAGACGCCAGTTTTTCAGGATGTATTCGTGAATTTCCGCTTTGATCCAGTGCATCGCATACGACACCAGACGCACA
>JAATFN010000036.1 GCA_015655165.1 Betaproteobacteria bacterium
CCAATGGACAGTATCCCCCACATTTTTACCTGCCCTGATTGTGGGATTGGTTACAGTCGGTTGTGGCTGGTTTATATTGCAACCGGGTATGGGACTTGGCATTGCCGCATCTAAAATGCCAAATGCCACCAATATCCGTTTGCGCGGTATTCTTGGTCATATCGTTTTTGCACTGGGCTTATATGGGACAGCACTGTTGATTGCACCTTAAGTAGATGCCAATTTGCGTAACATCACCGCTACGATTTTTCTGGGGCCAGTAATGGATGACATCCTACAAACAAACCGTATTATTGACAGATATTGGTATTGTTAAATGCACAATCCATCAACAATCACGTAAACGAACAAAATCACACCGATTAGCCAATGAACCAACCTGCCACGCAACATGGCCGCAAACCAACGTATTTTATCTACATGATTTCCGTGACAATGACTGTACTTGTTTCCATACTGATTTTATTGTCCATGGCATGGGGCGCATTTGCGTTATGGTACCAACTCCCCTTTACCTCATTCTTTAAGATCATCAGCATCGTTGTCTGGTGTTGTATATTGCTGGCGGCTAGCGTCTTGCTATGGCGTGAACAAGGAAAACTTGGCATTGGTATATGGTTACTCGCATGCGCACTATTCCTGATATGGTGGTCTACATTGACACCATCCAATGACCGCATCTGGGCCGACGATGTCGCACGCCAGTTAAGCGGGGAAGTCAGTAACAATGTAGTGACACTGCACAATGTACGCAACTTTGACTGGTACTAGGAGTCCGGCTATACCGTGAACTGGGAAACCAGGCAGTATGATCTCGCCAAGCTCACAACCGTCGATGTGGCATTATCGTACTGGATGGGCCCGGCTATTGCCCATACACTCGTATCATTCGGTTTCGACGATGGCAGTTATGTCACCTTTTCAGTCGAAATACGCAAAGAAAAAAACGAACTGTATTCTGCCGTTGGCGGATTTTTCAGGCAATTCGAAACCAGTATCGTTGCCGCCGATGAGAAAGACATACTCCGTGTGCGCACCAATGTACGTGGTGAAGATGTCTATCTGTATCGTGTATTGATGCCGGATGATGCAAAACGCTCATTATTTTTGTCCTACATCAAAGAAGCCAACAAGCTGGTAGATCAACCGCGTTTTTATAATACCCTGACTGCCAACTGCACTACGATTGTATTTGACATGATCAAGCACATCATTCCCGGCTTGCCGCTTGATTACAGGTTGTTTGCTTCAGGCTATCTACAGGATTATCTGTACGATATCGACGCCTTGGACAAACATTATTCTCTGGCAGATTTACAAAAGCTTGGCAGAATCACTGAACGGGCAAAAACTGCGGGCAACGACACCCAATTTTCTCAAAAAATCCGTATAAACATGCCGACCGGTAATCCTTGAATACAAAACGCGCTTTAACCTTATATTAAAGCGCGCTTATTGTTATGTCAGTCGCCTAAAGCATCCATTCAATGGGTAAAATCGATAGAAAATTGACCCATGTCCTTTTTATCAAGCCGACACCTGGCTCGCTATCATGCCGAATGCGTTCATTACCACGGCGTTCCAACCAGTATAACTTCCCTGATGCATCGATTTTTACTTCATAGGCATTTTCCGGGATACGATCATTGAATGTTGTTGTCACCATATTTGCCAATACAGGATTACTGATCACAAAACCCAGCTCGGTATTTAAATTGACAGAACGTGGATCAAAGTTGAATGACCCGACAAAAACGCGTTCGCCATCGACAGCAAAGGTTTTTGCATGCAGACTTGAACCGGAACTACCGAATAATCGTGTACCACCAAATATTTTTGCCAGCCCGCGTGGACCTCTACTATTTGCCTGGGCACGCATTTCATACAATTTAATACCGGCATTGATGAGCGCATAACGCCGCTTGGCATAACCTGCATGTACAGCAGGAACATCGGTCGCTTCCAGGGCATTTGTCAAAATGCGAATATCGACACCACGCGCTGCCATCGCC
>JAATFN010000218.1 GCA_015655165.1 Betaproteobacteria bacterium
ACCAATGCCGACACCAACTGTTGGCATTGGATACATTGTCACAATGCGCTGACGCAGTGGGTCGTAGACAAGCTTAACGCGTGCACCATCGACATGCAACACTGTCGTCATGTAACCATGATGCGAATCACGCCAAGGCGTCTTTGGATCGTTAATAACCTGATCTGCAAGATTTTTTACAAATTGCAGTGTCCAATGTTGCGGGAAATACGTTTTACCTGGCCACAATGTTCCCATCCATAAGTGTCCACCCTCCCCTTGGCTGTTACCCCAAAATACATGCTGTATGCTTGTATCATCCCAATAAGAAGACTGGGGATGACAATGCGATGTCGATGTCGATGTTGAGGTCGATGGCATCGCAGGGCAAAAATCGGGTGGATTGGCATGCCCAGATCCTTGATGGTAAAAATCTGTAGCCTGTGCATCGTGACACGATGATGCACCTGCAGGACAAAACTCGACTGCATTGGGATTCATCCCGTTGTGCGGGCTATTGCCTGAAGATGTGTCACTTCCTTGTGAAAAATAACCCTCACTATCAGGCTCATCCTTTGATAATGGTGGTTTCTCGACATCATCATCGTTGTTACGATTACTTAGCGTTATGGCTTGTTTTTCTGTTGATGTCAGTATGTCCGGATCGGAGTTGTCCGCGACGGTGACCAATCCATGATAGACCTGTTGTACCGGTTCAACCATGTCTGCCGCATACGCCACACCCATTGAATTTACGGTGAATACGATGGCAACAAATGCATGTCTGGCAACACAATAGCCACATGTTTTTGTTTTCCCACGATCTTGTTACATGCGCCTTCCTTTACATTGATTTGAATATGCTCAAGTATAAGAAGATGCAAAGCGCTTCCCTATAGGGACATTCTCATTTACAAGGAAATAGCTATTTTTTTAGCAAAAATCCCATAGACAATTGGAAATTTATAAATTATTTAAATTTATACTATTGGCTATCCAGCATATTTTTTGTGTAAAACACCATAATCAAATAAAAAGGGAAGCAACATGATCGTTACCTCCCTATTGCCTTATTGTTATCGCCTTGAAAGCACAATCAGTCCTGTAGACATTGCAGCGATCTGCCCAATATATTGCAAGTTACTGCTGCCGCATCTTGCCCCATATGCGGCAGCACACTGCATGCATGCCATTATTTGTCGACATCCTGTTTGTTTTTCTGCAGTTGTTTTTCGAATGCTACATCCAGTTTACTCACACGCCGGACTTGTTGCGGACCTTGCGCATTAACAAAGGCCACAAAAGCATCCTGATCCAAACCTTCACTGATTTTTTCAGCCGGTTTATCTGCCATTTTCTGTAACAGATAAAAACGTCCGTCGGCTGTGCGTGACATCGCATATTGATTCGTGCCTGTACGTGCATTCAATCGCTCAACAGCCGTAGCAGCTCTTGTAGATCTCATTTGTCATCTTCCTGTCAATCTTCATCAAGCACATTAGCCACAGAACGTGTAAACGCTGTAAGCCTTGGCAGGCTAGGATAGCACTATAGCAGAAAATTATTAGTCTCCACACCGCAGAAACTGCCTTGCAATTATGGTAAAAAATGTGTGAGTCATGACAACCCACACATTCCGATATCCTCTTATCAGCATTATTGCGCGGCTAATCGACCTCGACATCATCGATGCCTAATTCCTGGATTTTTCTGGTAATGGTATTCCTGCCAATGCCTAATCGCACAGCAGCATCGTTTTTCCTGCCATGAGTATGCTTTAACGCCGTTTTAATCAACGTAGCCTCAAATTGGCGCCCTAGCACATCCATCACTTCAGGGCGATCGTCAGAGAGCATTTGAGCAGCCTGTGCTTTTAACAACTCTAACCAGTTACCTTCTGCTACCTCACTACCAACAGTAATACCACCCACTGCCGTTCTGGCTTCCGGTACACCTAATACGATAGACGAACGTATTTCACCACTATGTGCACGCTCTTCGATCAAGTCTGATGGCATATCCTTGACTTCGACTGTCTGGCCAGGCGCCATGACCGTAATCCAGTTACACAGGTTTTCCAGCTGACGCACATTACCTGGCAACTCCAGAGACGACAGAAACTCCATTGCCTGCGGTGTCAGACGTTTCACCTCCGCACCAAGTTGGCGCGCACTTTGCGCTAAAAAGTGTCGTGCCAAAATAGGAATGTCCTCTTTACGCTCACGCAAACTCGGTAAGCGCAGACGAATCACATTCAAACGATGGTACAAGTCTTCACGGAACAAACCTTCACGTACACGTTGTTCGAGGTTTTGATGGGTTGCGGCAATCACACGTACATCGGCTTTAATTGATTGATGACCGCCAACACGATAAAAATGGCCGTCCGACAATACCCGCAACAACCGTGTCTGCAAATCAAACGGCATGTCACCGATTTCATCTAAAAACAAGGTACCCGCTTCGGCTTGCTCAAAACGTCCACGACGCATTGCCTGTGCCCCGGTAAACGCACCACGTTCGTGCCCGAAAAGCTCAGACTCCAGCAAATCCTTGGGAATTGCTGCTGTATTTAAAGCAATAAATGGCTGGGATGCACGTGGACTGTGTTTATGTAGTGCACGTGCCACGAGTTCCTTACCAACACCCGATTCTCCGGTAATTAACACCGTGACATTCGATTGCGACAAGCGCCCGATAGCACGAAATACTTCTTGCATGGCAGGTGCCTGCCCCAGTATTTCCGGGGGATTCGTGACCGATTGCTCGACAGCGGTTTCACGCAAACTTTCATCCAGCGCACGCCGAATCAGTTCAACGGCTTTATCGAGATCGAACGGTTTTGCAAGATACTCGAAAGCACCACCTTGAAACGCAGATACAGCCGAATCAAGGTCGGAAAATGCAGTAATAATAATGACAGGAATATGCGGATGTTTCGCTTTGATTGTCTGCAACAATTCGAGTCCGGATGTTCCTGGCATGCGAATATCTGACACGAGTACCTGCTGGGTACTTGTTTGTAATGCCAGTATTGCGTCGCGCGCATTGGAAAAACTTTCTGTCGCAAGATTTTCTCGTGCGAGTGCTTTTTCCAGTACCCAACGAATCGATTCATCATCGTCGACAATCCAGATTGGTTTCATATTTATCCTATCTTGCACATAGCCATCAATTCCGTTTTATTGCTTCATAAGAAGACTAAGGCAACGGTATCAAAATTCTGAAATCCGTATATCCCGGCCTGCTTTCACATTCGATCACTCCAAGATGCTGTTGCACAAATGTTTGTGCTAACGTCAATCCCAATCCACTACCTCCTTCACGTCCGGAAACTAATGGATAAAAAATGCGATCCTGAATTTCGGCCGGAATTCCGGGACCATTGTCGATAATATGCAAGTCTAATGCCAGCCTGTAGCGTACCTTGCTTAACGTGACTTGTCGTGCAATACGCGTGCGTAAAATCAATTCCGCATCGCCATCAT
>JAATFN010000071.1 GCA_015655165.1 Betaproteobacteria bacterium
AAATCCTGCCATGGTGACGCTTGAGGTAACTAGCGGTGAGACGGGTTTGGTGCTTGCGGGCTCGAACGATGTCAGGCCAATTGTTGCAGCAGTAGTGATCAGGCCGGAAGCCAGACCAATGACGATACGTGCCACAACCAAGACATGCTCGTTTGGCGAGAAGGCGCTAATCAATAAGGCGATAACGACTAATCCTGTTGCCAGTGTTAACACCGAGAGTGCGCCAAGATGGTCCGTTAATCTCCCTAAAAAGAGAAATGCGATAATCACGGCAAAGGTATAAGCGACATAGATGTAGGTAAGCATACTGGTCGGTAAATGCCATTGCTGCTGGTAAAACGGCAATAACGGTCCGATCAATGTTGTACACATCACACCAATGGCCAGGGTAAAAGCAATCAAATAGAACGTGCGCCAGGAGCTGGCTGTTGCAGGGTAAGACATGTATTGACGATCAGTTGGAAATGAAAGGTGCATCATCGGCACCCACAGCTTGCAGCCTAGAGATTATATGCCTATCGTATAAAACATGTTGGGCTTGATCCACCGGAGCAGCGTTTTTATTTGACGTTATGATTTCTAATGGCTGCATGAAAATTGTATGTTGTGTTAATAGAAACTAACCGACTGTTTTAATCTGCCGTGTGACTGTTTTGTTTGGGGAGGGCCGGTTGTGGTTAAACCAGCCTTTGTTGTATTTGCCAGTCAGACAAGTTTACTGTCATATAAGCTAGACCCAGTTAGGGATGTCAAGCAATTTGATTACAAAAAATACACATATACGACAGTTCCGGGAGATTCAAGTTAATAACTTTGATGTATAATTTGAATTTCCCGCATGTGCCTTCTGGCACTTATCGTAATGACCAAGTTTGTATTTGTCACTGGCGGCGTTGTGTCTTCCCTTGGTAAAGGGATCGCAGCCGCGTCTCTCGCCGCGATTCTCGAATCCCGCGGTTTGAAAGTTACCCTTTTAAAGCTCGACCCTTATATCAATGTTGACCCTGGTACCATGAGTCCGTTTCAGCATGGCGAGGTATTTGTGACCGATGACGGCGCAGAAACCGATCTCGATTTAGGTCACTATGAACGCTTCATCACTGCCAAGATGAAGAAAGTCAACAATTTTACTGCCGGCAAAGTCTATGAGTCTGTCCTGCGCAAAGAGCGTCGTGGCGAATATCTGGGCAAAACCGTACAAGTGATTCCGCATATCACCAATGAAATCCAGGAAATGATTCATCGTGGCGCCGATGGCTATGATGTTGCCCTGGTTGAAATTGGCGGCACTGTAGGCGATATCGAATCCTTGCCGTTTCTGGAAGCGGCACGTCAGTTAAGTTTACGTGGTGGTCGCAACAATGCGGCATTTGTGCACTTGGTATTGGTACCGTATCTGGCGTCTGCCGGTGAATTGAAAACCAAACCGACGCAACATAGTGTGCAAAAGTTGCGTGAAATCGGTATTTTCCCGGACGCATTATTGTGTCGTGCAGACCGTGAAATTCCCGAAGATGAACGCGCCAAAATTTCCCTGTTCTCCAACGTGCGCGAAGAAGCGGTCATTGCCGTGCCGGATGTTGATACGATCTATAAAATACCGCAAATATTGCATGATCAGGGCTTGGACGATATTATCTGCGAGAAGCTTGCAATTACACCAAAACCGGCTGATTTGTCGGTATGGTCTGATTTGATCAAGGCACAAAACAATCCTGAAAATGAAATTACGATCGGTATGGTTGGCAAGTATGTCGATTTGACCGAGTCATATAAATCGTTGACAGAAGCATTGCGTCACGCAGGTATCCATACACGTAGCCGTGTCAATATCGAATATCTGGATTCCGAAGAGATCGAGGCCAACGGTACAGCGGTACTCGGTAAATACGACGCGATTCTGGTGCCGGGCGGGTTTGGCAAGCGTGGTGTGGAAGGCAAGATTCTTGCTGCGAAATATGCACGTGAAAACAAAATACCTTATCTGGGCATCTGTCTGGGTATGCAAGTGGCGTTACTCGAATATGCACGTAACAAGGCGGGTCTGACCAAAGCGAACTCGACAGAATTTGATCTTGATGCAGAGCAGCCGGTTGTCGCATTAATCGACGAATGGCAAGATCGTGACGGTAAAGTCGAAAAGCGTGACGAGCATTCGGATCTGGGGGGTACGATGCGTCTGGGTGCGCAAACGTGCAGCATCAAGCCAGGTACGTTAGCTGCCGAGATTTATGGCAATACGGTCACAGAACGTCACCGTCACCGTTATGAAGCAAACAACTACTATCTTGGCCGTATCGAAGAAGCCGGTCTGATTGTGTCGGCGCGCACACCAACAGAAGGTTTATGTGAAATCATGGAGTTGCCGCGTACAGGCGAGCAGGCACATCCATGGTATCTAGGCGTGAATATCATCCTGAATTCAAGTCGACACCGCGTGACGGGCACCCGTTGTTTATTTCTTTTGTGAAAGCGGCATTAGCTCAACACAAGGCAGTTAACACGAAAGGAACAGCATGAAATTATGCGGCTTTGATGTTGGACTGGAGCATCCGTTCTTCCTGATCGCGGGGACATGTGTTATCGAGTCTGAACAAATGACATTGGATACTGCGGGAACATTAAAAGAAATCACGGCACAATTAGGGATTCCTTTTATTTACAAGTCGTCTTTTGATAAGGCAAACCGTTCTTCCGGCACTTCTTTCCGTGGCTTGGGGATGGAAAAAGGGCTGGAAATTCTGGCCAAGGTCAAGCAGCAAATTGGTGTGCCAGTCTTGACGGATATTCACGAAATCGATGAAATCAAGCCTGTAGCAGCTGTCGTCGATGTATTGCAGACACCGGCATTCTTGTGCCGTCAAACGGATTTTATTCGTGCGTGTGCGCAGTCGGGTAAACCCGTCAATATCAAGAAGGGGCAGTTTTTAGCACCACACGATATGGTTAACGTGATCGACAAAGCACGTGCTGCAGCCAAAGAAGTGGGTTTGCCGGAAGATAATTTCATGACATGTGAGCGTGGTGTGTCTTTCGGTTACAATAATCTGGTGTCCGATATGCGTAGTCTTGCCATCATGCGCGAGACGGGAGCACCTGTCGTCTTTGATGCAACACACTCGGTGCAGTTGCCAGGTGGTCAGGGGACATCTTCTGGCGGGCAGCGGGAATTTGTGCCAGTGTTGGCACGTGCGGCGATTGCAGTTGGTATTGCCGGTGTGTTTATGGAAACCCACCCGAATCCGGCTCAGGCAAAATCAGATGGGCCCAATGCCGTGCCGTTAGCACGCATGAAAGAATTGCTGGAAACGATGGTCGAATTAGACCGTATTGTAAAAAAGAATGGGTTTTTAGAGAGTCATTTCTCTTAAAAAACATGACGCAATAGATTCAACGCGGGTTGGCTGTGCTAAGGCAGGTGGTGTTAGTCTCAGCCAGTGCTAGCCTCGCATCATTTTTAAATTGGAGATGTATAAATGAGTGCAATTGTTGACATTATCGGTCGTGAAATTCTGGATTCACGCGGTAATCCCACTGTGGAATGTGATGTACTACTGGAGTCTGGCGTATTAGGTCGCGCAGCAGTTCCATCTGGTGCTTCAACAGGTTCACGTGAAGCGATTGAGTTGCGTGATGGCGATAAAGGCCGTTATCTGGGTAAAGGTGTTTTACAAGCATGTGAAAACATCAACACAGAAATCTCTGAAGCAATCATGGGTCTTGATGCCAATGAACAAGCATTTCTTGATCGTACTTTAATCGACCTGGATGGTACAGAAAACAAGGCACGTCTGGGCGCGAATGCGACTTTGGCTGTGTCAATGGCCGTTGCCAAAGCAGCAGCAGAAGAGTCAGGCTTGCCACTGTACCGTTATTTTGGTGGTAGTGGTGCAATGCAAATGCCTGTGCCGATGATGAATGTCATCAACGGTGGTGCACACGCCGACAACAATCTGGATTTACAGGAATTCATGATTATTCCTGTTGGTGCCCCAAGTTTCCGTGAAGCAGTGCGTTATGGTGCCGAAGTATTTCATACACTGAAGAAAATTCTGCACAGCCAAAGTTTAACGACATCAGTTGGTGATGAGGGGGGCTTTGCCCCGTCTGTTGCCAATCATGAGGCCGCAATCAAGTTGATTTTGCAGGCGATCGAAAAAGCCGGTTACGAGCCAGGTAAACAAATTGCGCTGGGTCTGGATTGTGCTGCAAGTGA
>JAATFN010000011.1 GCA_015655165.1 Betaproteobacteria bacterium
GAAGAAGTTACGTTTCCTCTCCAAGTTATTCATTTCGCTCATCCACCGACTGGACTTTTTTCATACGAAAATCACTGGTTTACACGCATTTATTACACACGATGTTGAGTGATAAATCTTCGTAGCACTTGACATCGGCATATGTAAACTTCATACACCTCGCGGCATTGTATCCTCTGCTTCAAGATATTCCAACTCCACAACACTTAAAAACAACGATTTAATCGCATTATGGAACTTTATGTACCCACAAAACCAGATTTTTATCGCCGATTTTCAAATCGAGTAATGCGAAAATTAGTTTTTTACCCGCCCTTCAAAATACCTCGATACGTTTTTTGATCTGTTTTGATCAGCGACACTACCCTTACAAACACACCTGACTGCATCAACTGGCTACACGACTTTCATCTATACCAGGGACACGAGATGCCAACATCCGTTTTCATTAAATGCCACTTTTTGCAGTGTACCAATAAATCGACTAAAACATAATTTTTTCTCACAAATTAAAACACGCAGCGGTACCAAGCCTATGCGCTTTTTCTTCCACCATACCAACAATGCGACATCCAAATAGCTCGTAAAACCTTGCCTACGGGCTCTTGCAGGAAGGGTCTATTCTCTATCATCTATCCACTTAACGTACCGTGACCGACTTTTTTGAAGTCACGTCTGGCACAATATCTTTATCGAGCCAGACGTAATCGTTCTTTTTTTGCCGCGCTTTCCAATGACATAGTTTGCCATGTCGAAATGGGCGCATCCTGATATCGGTGATTAAGGCGACTTTCACCCCTTTGTTTTTAAGAAGCGTGAAAGTCTCAAAATCGACTTTCACGCAACAAAATGCGTTTCGCCTTACCAGAATCATCCCCAATTCGCGTGCATTCATTTATACCGATAAGTGCATCACTGTTTTTTTGGTTTATTTTATATAGGCAGGCATACTTATTTTTCGCTGTGCAAATAGCACGTATTTTTCTTTTTACGTTCTTGTTCAATACGTATTTTTTTAATCCCGACTTCAATAACTTGTTCAACAGATGAAATCGTTGTGAGGTAAACGCGTAACTTCATCCTCAAACATCGCACACATCCTGTTACATTAAGACGCATAAAATTTGTCGTTCTTTACCACAATGAATGACAACCCATATCACTACTTTGAGCGCCTTTTTGGCCTGTCAACGGCTTAAATATCCCCCCGTATCCCCCTGTCCAAGTTTCTCTTGTGAAGACTACCCAATCCTAAAACTATGCTAGAATTAGTAAAAATTTTGATCAAATGAACTACCGGTAGTGGTTTTGGCGGCCATTTTCGCCATCCCCCCCCTAAGGACGCACATAATTAGTGCGCATCAAAATTACCAACGATTATCATTCGATAATACGAACGAATGGGCTAAAAATGACACAATACGAATCCATGCAAGTTACGAAACGCGATGGCGAGCTAGAAGCAATCAATCTCGATAAAATCCACAGAGTCATCACATGGGCAGCGGAGGGACTAGATAATGTATCGGTGTCCCAGGTTGAGTTAAAGTCCCACATCCAGTTCTACGATGGTATTCGTACGGACGATATCCATGAAACAATCATCAAGGCAGCGGCAGACCAGATCTCCGAGGAGACGCCGGATTATCAATATCTAGCAGCCCGCCTATCGATTTTTCACCTCCGTAAAATTGCCTTTGGGCAATTCGAACCGCCGCATTTGCGCGACCATGTCATCAAATTGACTGAAATGGGCAAGTACGACCAGCATATTTTGCAAGACTACAGTGCCGAAGAACTTGAAACCATGAATGGGTACATCGACCACTGGCGCGATATGAATTTCTCCTATACGGCTGTTAAGCAGTTGGAAGGTAAATATCTGGTACAAAATCGTGTAACCAAACAGATCTACGAAAGCCCGCAGTTCCTTTATATTCTGGTTGCAGCATGCCTGTTCTCGAAATATCCGAAAGACAAGCGCCTAGATTACGTCAAACGCTTTTACGACGCTGTCTCGCTATTTAAGATTTCTTTACCGACACCGATTATGGCAGGTGTTCGCACACCGACACGCCAATTCAGCTCTTGCGTTTTAATCGAGAGTGGTGACAGTCTGGACAGTATTAACGCGACGACTAGTGCGATTGTTAAATATGTCTCGCAACGTGCCGGTATCGGTATTAACGGCGGACGCATCCGTGCAGTAGGTAGCGAAATTCGTGGTGGTGAAGCACAGCACACTGGCTTGCTGCCATTCTTCAAGATGTTCCAGGCAGCTGTCAAATCCTGTTCGCAAGGTGGGGTACGCGGTGGCGCGGCAACCTTGTTCTATCCGCTGTGGCATCTGGAAGTCGAGTCTCTACTGGTACTGAAGAACAACCGTGGCGTCGATGACAACCGCATTCGCCACCTTGACTATGGTGTACAAATCAACCGGTTGCTGTACCAACGTTTGATCAAGGGACAAACTATTACCCTGTTCTCTCCGCACGACGTTCCCGGTCTGTACGAAGCGTTTTTTGCCGATCAGGATCTGTTCGAGAAACTGTATCTGCAATATGAACAGGATCCGAAGATCCGTAAACGCACCATATCGGCAACCGAACTGTTCTCGCTGATGATGCAAGAACGTGCAGGGACTGGCCGTATCTATATCCAGAACGTTGACCATTGCAATACACACAGTCCGTTTAACCCTGCATTCGCACCGGTCAGACAATCCAACCTGTGTATGGAAATCGCACTGCCGACCCATTCATTGAACGATATCAATGATGAAGAAGGCGAGATCGCACTGTGCACATTGTCCGCATTCAATCTGGGCGCCTTAAATTCGCTCGACGAGCTAGAAGGTCTGGCTGATCTGGCTGTGCGCGCATTAGATGCCCTGCTGGACTATCAGGAATACCCTGTGAAAGCAGCGCATGTTGCAACAGAAAAACGCCGTTCTTTGGGTGTGGGCGTCATCAACTATGCTTACTATCTGGCTAAAAACGGTGTACGCTACTCCGACGGTTCAGCACTGGGTCTGACACACCGTACATTTGAAGCAATCCAGTACTATCTGTTGAAAGCATCTGTCCAATTGTCCCGTGAATATGGTCCATGCAAAGCGTTTTCCGAGACCACCTATTCACAAGGTATTTTGCCAATCGATACCTACAAGAAAGATATCGATGCAGTCTGCAATGAACCACTGCTACTGGACTGGGAGCAATTGCGTGGCGACATTAAACAATATGGTCTGCGCAACTCCACACTGACAGCATTAATGCCGTCGGAAACATCCAGCCAGATTGCCAATGCAACAAATGGTATTGAGCCACCGCGTGGTCTGGTTTCTGTGAAACAATCGAAAGACGGCATCTTGCGCCAGGTGGTACCTGAATTTCAACGTTTGAAATCGCAATATGAGTTGCTGTGGCAAATCCCCAGCAATGAAGGTTATTTAAAGTTGGTTGGCGTCATGCAAAAATTCGTCGACCAATCGATTTCAGCAAACACAAACTACGATCCGCAACGTTTTGAAGGCGGCAAGGTCTCGATGACGCAACTGTTAAAGGATCTGCTGCAAGCCTATAAATATGGCCTGAAAACACTCTACTACCACAATACACGTGATGGCGCCGACGATTCACATGCCGATATGGCAGAAGATGATGGTTGCGCTGGCGGAGCATGTAAGATCTAGTTTTCAATACAACAGCGCGATCACGACTGAAAGACACACTAAAACATTTATGGCATACAGTATATTTTCAAAAGTAGACAACGATCAGCTCAAAGAACCGATGTTCTTTGGGCAGTCCGTCAACGTTGCTCGCTACGACCAACAGAAATATCCTGTTTTTGAGAAGTTGATCGAAAAACAACTGTCGTTTTTCTGGCGCCCGGAAGAAGTCGATATCTCGCAAGATCGTATCGACTTCCAGAATCTGCCGGCACACGAACGGCATATTTTCCTCTCCAACCTGAAATACCAGACGCTGCTGGATTCTATCCAGGGACGTAGCCCGAATGTGGCGCTGTTACCACTGGTGTCCATACCGGAACTGGAAACCTGGATTGAAACGTGGGCATTCTCGGAAACCATCCATTCCCGCTCGTATACGCATATTATTCGTAATATCGTGAACAACCCTGCGATCATTTTCGATGACATCATCAAAAACGAGAACATTCGCGAACGTGCAGGCGATATTGCCTTCTACTATGATGACTTGATCCATCACACGATGTTATTGGCCCAACTCGGTGTTGGCCAACATGTCATCAACGGCGAAACCGTCACCGTCAGTTTACGGGAGATGAAGAAAAAGCTGTATTTATGTTTGATGAGTGTGAATATTCTGGAGGCCATCCGTTTCTATATCAGCTTTGCCTGCTCGTTTGCGTTTGCAGAACGTAAAGTGATGGAAGGCAATGCAAAAATCATCCGTTTGATTGCCCGTGACGAAGCACTGCATTTGACAGGCACGCAGCATATGCTCAATCTGATGCGCTCTGGTCAGGACGATCCTGAATTTGCCGAAATTGCCGCAGAATTGAGCGAGCAATGTAATAAAATGTTCAGAGAGGCGGCAGAACAAGAGAAAAAATGGGCGGATTACCTGTTTAAAGATGGATCAATGATCGGTCTGAACCGCGATATTCTGGTGCAATATGTCGAATACATCACGAATATCCGTATGGGTGCTGTCGGCTTGAAACCGGCATTTCCCGAAGCGAAGAATAATCCGATTCCGTGGATTAACACGTGGTTGTCATCCGATACCGTACAGGTTGCCCCGCAAGAAGTAGAGCTGAGTTCTTACCTGATTGGCCAGATCAACTCGGATGTATCCAACGACGACTTGAACGACTTTGAATTATGAGTTTTGTCACAACAAAGAATCTACAGTTCTCTTTGTTGCCAGGTGAATCTTTACTGGAGGGGTTGGAGCGTACAGGACATCAAGTCGAGTATCAATGCCGCAGCGGTTATTGCGGCATGTGCCGTATCCCGTTAACTCACGGCGAGGTTACTTACCGTGAGCAACCCTTGGCCTTCGTCAGCCCCGGCGAAGTACTTCCCTGTTGTTGTGAAGTCAACGGGCAAATCAGTGTCGATTGTAGCCTGGCGGACGATCACGAAAGCCAATTCGAATTATTCCGCGACGATCTGTTTGACCCTGTCTAACCGGTAGCCCGTGATGGCTGCCAACTATCCCTGTAAAAAAGGAAACCGGATGTCTGCCAGTTGGGTCACCATCTCATTTTGATAGCGCTGCCACTCGAAATAAGGGCCGGGATCGGTTTTTCTGACAGGGGCGATGTCTTCATGCCCCACAATATGTTGCAGCGAATACTGCTGGTGCAGCGCCAACGTCAACTGCCCTAACGTTATATATTGGGCTTCAGTAAACGGATCAAAGTCACTGCCTTCCAACTCGATACCGATCGAAAAATCATTACATCGAGGCCGTCCCTCGAATTCGGATGCCCCCGCATGCCAGGCACGGTTTTCTGTCGACACATATTGCACTACCTCGCCGTCACGCCGGATCAGGAAATGCGACGACACACGCAATGGCCGTAACTGGTCAAAATATGGATGCGCATCATAGTCGAGCTGGTTTAAAAACAGATCGGTAATAAAATTGCCGCCAAACTGCCTAGGAGGCAAACTGATATTGTGAATAACCAATAAATCAATCGCACCACCAGTAGGTCTGAAATCGAAATTAGGGGAAAATTGCTGTGTCGCACCAGTAGACCAGCCATCCTCGTTGATTGTGAAATCCGGTATTGTCGCCAATCAAGTCTCCAAAATCATGGGATATTGCGTCTTAGGAAGTCGATAAGTTCCGGTGTTCCGTACTGCAAAATACCGCGCCTGATGCATTACTCACAGCTTCAGATGCCGGGAAATGAATACCGCAGTGGGCACATTGCACCATACGTTCTCCATCTTCGCTACGCTGTGGGGTATACGCCTGTGTTTGTTGTTGTGTTGTCGAAACAACTGTCTTTTTCAAGCGTTTTAACCAGACAACAACTGCAACTGCGACGACCAACCAAATAAGATATTTCATATATAAATCCGGTGCAGGATTACTTCAAGAACGAAACGGCTGCCAATATAGGCCAACAAGAGAATGGCGAACCCCAACAGTGTAAACTTCAACGCTGTTTTCCCGCGCCAGCCTTGCCACCGCCGTCCTGCCAGTAACGTGCCAAATAATAACCACGACAAGAGCGAAAATATCGTTTTATGATCCCATCTAACGACCTTGCCAAACAACTGCTCTGAAAACACGACACCGGACAACAATGTCAGTGTTAGCAGCACAAACCCAAACGTAATCATACGGAACAACAGTTTTTCCATTGTCAGTAATGCCGGCAAACGATCTAGCGCTGCAGCAAACCAGCCGGTTTGAACAACGCGCACCGCACTCGGATGCAACCGTGCTTCTTGCAACACCATCAAAACGGCATGGAAAGCCGCAATTGTTAATGTGCTATATGCCAGGATCGACACCGCAATATGTGCTAAAAACCAGTTCGACTTCCCAGCGAGCAAAACGACTGCGCCTGGAAAAATCGAAGGCAGCACAACGGCAACCGCGGCAATAGGCAAGACGATCACCCGCAGGCTGTCTAGCGAGAAGTTACGGTTCTCAAGCCAGTATGAAGCCACACAGACCCACAAGGTACCCGAGAGCATGAC
>JAATFN010000029.1 GCA_015655165.1 Betaproteobacteria bacterium
AACATCACCCCAGGCAATCGAGCGTTGTGCCGAAATAACGTCGGTAATATTGTCAAATACAATAACATATCCCACACCATCTTCCACCGGTAGATGTGACCCACGCGCAAACAAGATAAGATTGTCATTATCGTAATCGTTCACATGTTGCTGACGCGGCAGTTCGATTTGCTGTTGCCAGCGTAAATCATCCTGCACAGTCACTGTTGTTGCCAACTGTGCTTGTTGCTCAGAAAATGCTTTGATAACAGCTTGCGCAAAACGTTCCTGACCAACAATAGTTTGTAACGGTTCACCAATATGCGCTGTAAAGTCGTAATCCAGGATGCGGCGTACAGAATCGTTACTGGTGACCAGCCGGAACTCTTTGTCCAGCACCATCACGCCTGCTGACATATTAGCTAGTACTGATTCCAGATAAACCTTGGCCTGTTCGAGTTCGGCACGGTTTTTATCGACGGCAATACGGGCTTCGCGCAATTGGCGCGTCATCGTATTAAACGATTGTGTCAATGTACCAAGCTCGTCTTGTGTACTGACAATCGGTTTGGGTGACAAATTACCTTCTGCAACTTCTTTGGTCCCGGCTGCAAGCAACAACAGGGGTTTGGCCAGATCGCGGGCAATTAAAAACGCACAGGCAATCGCACTGAAAATGGCCAGTAGCAAGGTCAACGTCAGTGTGACCAGATAGATTTTGCGTAAACCTGTACGTGCAACCGAGCGCTGCTGGTATTCACTATAGGTTTGTCGCAGTGTCTCTGCATTATTGGCAAGATACTCCGGTACCGGTTGCATAATCTGTAAAAATCGCGGCTCCTGGTTCAATGTATTGTTGCGCCCTGAAAACGGCAATTCGACGACAACATGCAAGCGCAAATTGGTATTCGCTGTTGTGGACGAGTAAGATGACTCATCACTTTCTATAACTGCAAAACCGCGTGATAGTCGCGCTTGTTTCAGTATTGCCTGTGTCGGCAAAGAAGGTACAAGTTGACCGATACTGGTGCCGAATGTACTTAATATCTGTCCGTTTGCCGTGACAAGCGATGCTTCCATTTTCTGATCTTGCAAATGGGTCATGTAAGTGACACGCTCGGTATCTGACAAGTCAGCCAATTCTTGTGCAATCGTACGTGCACGCGTGAGCAGATCATTTAACGATGCATCCAGTGCATTTTTACCAAGCGACAAACCAGATTCGAGTGCGGCTTCTGTTTTAACATCAAACCAGGTCTCGATAGAACGCGAGACAAATTGCATCGAGACAAGATAGATGGCAGCACCTGGCAATATACCGATCATGGAAAAAAGCAGTACCAGACGCGCCAGTAATTTGTAGCCGAATTTGCCACGCCGGTAACCTTTATAAAGGCGCAGTAATAACCAGATTACCAGTGCCAGCAATATGATGGCAACAACGGCATTAAACGCCAGCAGCCACGGATAATGCTGGTCAAATAAATCCGTGTTCTCAGACGCCGAGGCCAGCAAGAAAAGTAAAATGCTGATCACACCACCGACAATGACCAACGTGTAACGAAGAGTTCGTGTCATTCTGTGTCGAAGGTGAAAGTTGTCCAGTCAGAAGAAAAACGCCAGTCATTGTCGTTAATGGCATTGATCTGAAACGGTTTGGGCAGTTGCGACACATCCAGTCGCATGCGTGATGATACGGTGTATTGCATTGCCGGTTCCAATGCGTTTTTATCACCGATTGTCCAGCGTGTCGGACGACGTATCAAGGCAAGCACATCATCTAATGTGGCAAAACTGCGTTGTAATTGTCCATCGACTGATGCATGGTATTGGCCGGTCAGCACGTTATATGCAATGCGTGTGGTGCGGGACTTGGAAATGGCGACTTCATCCAGCCAGTACCAGCGTTTTCTGGTTAGTTGTACATCGGTTGTAAAGTACAGCGGCACACCACGTAGCAAGGTATCTTCCAGACGGTGGTTCAAGGTGAAGTCATAGGAGGCCGACAAACGATAGCCTTCGTCATCTGGTGCCAAAGACACCTGCAAAGTTGTGATTTCTGCCGCAGTACTGTGCGCCATACCAAAACAGCACGACAGGATGATTGCGTACAGCAAACGCGGGAACATACGAAGTAAGTGGTTTGCATGTGCTGCAAACAAACTGGTTATAGCGTATGTTCTCGCGTTGATCATGAGCCACTCACCCTTGCTTTTTCAAATAAGGCATAAAAAAGACCATCATGATCGGCATCGCGCGCATCAGTTGGCAACAATTGCCCGGGCGCATGAAGACGTATTGCGTTGTTACGTGCTGCAAATGCTACTGCTTGCAGCTCGGATTCTTGTGGCCAGACTGAGCAGGTCACGAAGAGCATTTTTCCACCAGGTGCCAGCATTTGCCACAAATTGTCCAGAATGCGTGCAGACAGTGCAGCTAATTGTACGGTATCGGTTTTACGACGTAACCAGCGAATGTCCGGGTGGCGTCGCACAATGCCAGAGGCGGTACATTGCACATCGGCAAGAATACGGTCGAACAACTGACCATCCCACCAGTTATGACCTTCGGTTGTGTGTGCCGATTTACCATAACGGGCGTCGCCTGTGACCAATTTGGCTGTCAAACCAAGGCGTTCAAGGTTTTCAGAGACACGGACCAAACGTTGCGTATCGTGATCCAATGCGGTCAAATCGACATCGAACGACTCCAGCAGATGCCCTGTTTTCCCACCGGGTGCCGCACAAGCATCCAGTACACGCATGCCGTTTTGTACATCCAGAAGTGGTACTGCTAATTGTGCTGCTGCATCTTGCACCGAGACCAAGCCATCGGCAAACCCCGGAATCTGGGTGACCGGTACCGGTTTTTGAAGGCGTATGGCAACAGGACCGATTTGTGTGGCAACCATGTCGTGCTGCATCAAGAGCGCCAGATAGTCGGTCGTGGTTATTTTACGTTGGTTGACGCGCAATGTCAGTGGCGGCGGGGTGTTGCCGACTGTTAATATGGATTGCCATTGCGTCGGGTACGCCTCTCTTAAACGGTCAATCCACCAGGTCGGATAATTCCACGTGCCTTGCGGTGTTTTTTTTGCTTGTGGCAAGAGCGCGTCTTTTTCACGTAAAAAACGCCGCAGCATTGCGTTGACAGCACCCTTTGCATGGGCGATCGTGTGGTCCGCCGCTGCCGCATCAACTGCCTGATTGACGACAGTAAATGTATCGTAGCCGGGTTCTTCTTCAGCGAGTAAAGCCAATGCACATGAAATCAGTGCATCAAGCAGCGGAGGATGAGGTGGTTTGTCTGCCAAGAGTGGTAACAGGCTACCGGTTAGTCCATACAGACGCAAAGAGCGGTAGGCAATATCTTGAATAGCACCACGCGCTTCTCGCGTGGCATTGGTAGTATGAAATACTTGTGCAAGTGCACGAGGTAGCGCGGTGCCGGACTGTACTTCCGCGACGGCAATAGCCGCGCCATGTAAGCCAAATGCAAGAGAATCGGTTTTTAGGTCTACAAAAGTCACATCAATCTTTACTTAAACAATCATTAATTTGCATTATGTTTCGCGGCCAATCCCGATACGGTATGTATCCGGGGCCGCAGGCAGGTTAGACCCCCCAGAGGATATCGGCATTACTTTTTTTGGCTTCACGCAACATTTCCAGTAAAGGAAAAAAACGCGCGGAAAACGTCACATGCGCAGCGCGGGCTTTGCTTGCTTTGTCGTTTTCATCATCATCATGATCTGGCTTGTGATCGATCGCTGCATCTGCTGCTTTATGCTCGGCTATTTGCTGCTCGAGCAATGCAATCGCGGCATCGCTTTCTGAAGCAGTAATAACACCACGCTTGATATCCTTGTTCAGTAAATCAAGAAACGGTTTTGCATGCGACTCATACATAATGATATCAGCCGTAGCTTTGGATTTGAATGTTACTAGCATAATTCTTGGCAATTTGAGTTAATCAAGGGGCGATAAAAGCAGTATGCCGGATGTCTTTGTGAATGGTGAGGATTTTAATACCAGTTGGGAATGTCCTTGTGGGGCATGTTGCCAGAAATTGGCATTGACCGGCATATTGCACCTAAAATAGCGATGATGCCAAAAGTTTCAAAAAAACAACGTTTTATTCAGGCAAGGGCGATTGCGGGATAAATGAGTCTAAAAAAGTTTCTGCCAGTTCGGCATCAATTGTGTTGTCAGTTGCCAGAATCAAGACTTGATAAACATGGCTGTTATGAACAAGCAAGCGAGCAATCAGTTGTGCTGGTTTACCCTGATGCGTGCCTTTGATGGCGATATCCTGACTTGTGTTACCTGTTCTTGGCATGCTGGGAAAGGCTTGAATCGGTGTGCCGGCAATATTTTGGGTAAGTGCTTGTGCCATGAAAGCGAGTACGGTGTCTGCGGTCAATGTATCGGGCAACGTAAACATGCCGACTGCAAAGGTTATATCGTCGACCTTGGCAGCGGTCATGGTCATCGCAACATGAATGTTGCCCAACGCAATATTGCGTGTAAAAACAGCCGGTTTACCCGGTAGCAGGACGGTAAATGTCTTGTTGGCATCGCCCACCTGACGCCAGTTATAGTGAGGCGTGCATGCGGTAAGCGCCATCCATGAAATGGTGGTGATAAAGAAATGACATAAAAGCCGAGGCATTATCATTATTGGCGTACTAAATATGATTCGTGCACATCTTGCTGTTGTGCATAGCGGGATGGAAACTGCATTAACAAGACAGTCGTTCGAAGTGCTGTTTGTCACTGTTTGGCCTACCTGAAAACAGACTAGCGTATCGTACGCTGCCAATGTTCGTTATAGGCGACAAATTTGTTGTTGAAATGCTTATCAAGTTATTGATTTAGAACAATTTACAGGTGTTTTAGGTCGGGCTTAAATTATGCTGTAGTAGTCCTGTAGTCGCTGTTTGGTATGCACGGGTAAAACGACTAACGAATCGATCCTAAAGGGTGAAGAT
>JAATFN010000279.1 GCA_015655165.1 Betaproteobacteria bacterium
CTTAGCACCTTTAGCTTTTGCCACTTCACAAGCACGTTCGATCGCAGCCTTATTACCTGCAATGACCACTTGCGCCGGCGCATTGAAGTTAACTGCCTCCACAACTTCACCTTGTGCCGCTTCTGCACACACAGCGCGCACATCGTCATCTGACAAACCTAAAATTGCAGCCATGCCACCTTGACCGACAGGTACAGCCTCTTGCATGACTTTGGCACGAAAACGTACCAATGGCACCGCATCCTTAAAGGCGATAACACCTGCTGCGACCAATGCCGAATACTCTCCCAGACTATGACCTGCTACAACTGCGGGCACTTTGCCACCAGCGGCAATCCATGCACGATAAAATGCGACCGCCGCTGTTAACATCACCGGTTGGGTATTCGTTGTCAAATCGAGCGCATCTTTAGGTCCTTCGGCAATCAGTTTACCAATGTCCAGACCCAATACATCAGACGCTTCAGCAACTGTTTCATTGACAACAGCATTGTCACCAAAGCCGTTTAACATACCGATCGCTTGCGATCCTTGCCCGGGAAATACAAAAGCAAATTTTGTCATGCGTATGTTCTGTTCGTTCTATTTAGATAAAAAATCCGTACTTGTTCGCCAATTACATTCTGGCAAGAACAGCGCCCCAGGTGAAACCTCCACCCACACCTTCCATCATCACTTGATGGCCAGGTTTGATACGCCCATCGCGTATCGCATAATCCAACGCCAAAGGAATCGATGCTGCCGATGTATTACCGTGCTCATCGACTGTCACGACCATTTTTTCCAATGGCAAATGCAGTTTTTTCGCCGTACTCTGCATAATACGAATATTGGCCTGATGCGGCACTAACCAGTCTATTTCAGACTGGTCAATCTTCGCTGCATCCAATACTTCTCGTGCAACTTTATCGAGTAATCCGACTGCCAGCTTAAAAACAGCAGGTCCATCCATATATAAATAAGGACTACCGGTAATCGCACCATTACTGACAGTACCAGGTACGCATAAAATGTGCCCGTAACTTCCATCGGAATGAATCTTGGCCGCCAGAATACCCGGTTTTTCCGACGCACTCATCACAACTGCGCCAGCACCATCACCGAACAACACACAGGTTGTACGATCATTGAAATCCAGAATATGGGAAAACACCTCTGCACCGATCACGAGCACATTCTTGTGCGCGCCGGATTTGATGAAACTGTCGGCAACTGACACAGCATAGACAAAACCGCTGCAAACAGCCTGTATGTCCATGGCAGCGGCACCGTTTTTCATGCCGAGTTTATGCTGCAACACACTGGCTGTACTCGGGAAACCACCGACATGATCCGGTGTCGATGTCGCAAAAATAATCAGATCGATATCATTGACTGCCAGACCTGCCATGTCAAGTGCATGCTCTGCGGCAATCTTTGCCATATCACTGGACAATTGCCCGGGTGCGGCATAATGTCGTGCGGAAATACCGCTTCGCGAGACAATCCACTCATCCGATGTTTCAATCCCTTTTTCGGCTAATTGCTTGGCCAACGCATCGTTTGTCACGCGTTGTTCTGGCAAATAGCTACCTGTGCCTACAATTTTGCTATATAGAGTCATTCTTTTTCTCTGACATCATTGGTTCGGTTGATGTTGGCTCGTTTGCCGCCTCACTGGCACCAGCGTCGGGCACTTGCGGGATCAATTCTGCCATGACTGCGACAATACGCGAGAGTACATCGTATTTCGCCGCATTATATGCACGCTTGATCGCCCATTCAAAAGCATATGCATCAGCACCACCGTGGCTCTTGAATACCAAACCACGCAAACCTAATAAACTTGCACCATTGTAACGTGACGGGTTCAAACGTTTGGACAATGCTTTTATGGCACCATACGCAATTAACGCACCCAATTTGTTAATAATGCCCCGCTTGAATTCAGTTGTTAATACAATTTTAACAAACCGGCCAAGCCCCTCAGACGTTTTTAACGCCACGTTACCCACAAAACCATCGCATACAACAATATCTGTTGTCCCTTCAAAAATATCATTACCTTCTACATTACCGTAGAAATTCACAATACCTTTTTCATGATCATGGCGTAACAGAACTGCCGTTGCCTTGACCAGTTCATTACCTTTAATCTCTTCTTCACCGATATTCAACAAACCCACAGTTGGCTTGGACTTACCTTCCATTGCAGCAACCAGTGCAGAACCCATCACTGCAAATTGACGCAAGTGCTCCGCCTCGCAATCCACATTTGCCCCCAAGTCGAGCATATACGTTGGACCGTCATTCTGGTTAGGCAAAATGGTACAAATCGCGGGACGATCAACTCCCGGGAGCGTTTTAAGAATATAGCGAGATACAGCCATCAATGCACCGGTGTTACCCGCAGATACCGCAGTTTGAGCCAGACCTTCTTTGACCAAGCTCACAGCCACCCGCATCGACGAATCTTTTTTACGTCGCAAAGCGACTTCAATCGGATCGTCCATAGCAATCACTTCCGTCGCATTACACACGGTAATACGAGGATGAGAAGCTGCTTTGTGTTTTTCCAGTACTGCCTGGATGATTTCCTCACGCCCAACCAATATCAACTCAACATCAGGAGTCTGGTTGGCGAAAGAAACAGCGGCAGGTACTGTAATAGATGGGCCAAAATCACCACCCATACAGTCAATAGAGATTTTTATGGTCATTGTTTTGATTCTGAGCCTCTGCCCCTACATTATGCGGCAGATTAAGCGCGATTCAAAATGACTTGTCGACTACTAGACACAAAAAACCGGCGCACAAGCAATCCTCATACGAGAACACCACACGCCGGATTTTTTATGTTTCGCAGTAGCGACGAGCTTACTCGTCGTTCTTTGTCTTCAAAACCTTACGACCACGATAAAAGCCGTTAGGGCTGATATGGTGACGCAAGTGTGTTTCACCTGTTGTAGACTCAACAGCCAATGAAGGTGCTGTCAAGAAATCATGCGCACGATGCATGCCGCGCTTTGACGGGGTCTTTTTGTTTTGCTGAACAGCCATGATAACTCCTAAACCATAATTACGTAAATTTTAACATATCCAGACCCAATTACCACCGAGTCCAACATTTTCCTACAAGACCGAAACAAGATTATTGTTTCGTCTTTATATCCTTTAGCATTGCAAACGGCGAGGGACGCACACCACTACCTTCCGTAGCCCCACTCGCCTTCGCATCTGGACAGACACTATGCTTAGGCGCTAAAGGCAACGCCAACAATGCTTCATCCTCAATCAGATATTGTGTGTCGAATGCTGTAGAACCCACAATCACATCGATAGCATCATCATCCAATACCGATTCAATTTCATCCGCATTATTTTCGTCTTTAGCCAAGACAATCACTGATTGAGAGTCAATATGGTGTGGCAATGCCAATAAGCAGCGCTGACAGACCAGATTGACATCCCCCGACACAGACAGTGTTAACTGCGTATGCCCGAAGTTATCCAATCCACCAACCAGAGACCATTTCACAGATCCTGCCTGATCAATCGTCTCTGCGGCCAACCGACTCAATTCGGCAACAGCTATATCACCTTCATGACGCTCGTTTTTCTTACAAAAAGCAAACGCGTCAATGACAAAAGCGCCCATAATCAATAATCGAACCCAGAAAACCTGCGATAATAACAGGGTTTTCCCTTGCCCGTCAAAGTGTTAGCTGCCTTTTATTCAATTTATTCATTACCATGCTGCCAACATCGTCATTTCCGCGTTTAATTCTTGGCTCAAGCTCTGCATACCGCAAGGAATTACTATCCAGATTACGGTTGCCATTCGAAGTCATCGTGCCTGACATTGACGAAACACCAAATGCAGGTGAATTACCGCAAGACACTGCATGCCGGCTGGCAAAAGAAAAAGCATTTGCCGTTGCAAAAAACGCACCGGGCGCATTGATCATTGCATCAGATCAGGTGGCAACACTAGACGACAAACACATCGGCAAACCCTGCAATCACGCAAATGCACTATATCAATTGCAAACCATGCGCGGTAAAGAGGTCATATTTCATACCGCACTGTGTTTATTTGACACCAGAAATCAGGATTCCGTACTTGCACTGCAATTAACGAATATACAAACATTCGTCACATTCAGAGACCTGCCCGATGCAGAACTCGATGCCTATTTACACCTTGAACAGCCCTATGATTGTGCCGGCAGCGCCAAAAACGAAGGCTTAGGTATCGCCATTCTGGAAAACATTCGTACAGATGATCCAACAGCGTTAACCGGCCTACCCTTGATTGCCCTAACTGGCATGTTACGCAAGGCCGGCATCACATTTTTCAGTAGATCCGGCTACCCTAGCCTTTAAGGCTATATAAGGGATAACCTTGCGACAAGATACGCTCCCAAATCACCTCTTTATCTTCTTGCGCCATCGTCATCCACGCAGAAATCTCATTGAGCGTTCTGCCGCAGCCAACACATCTCCCCTCCACGGTCGGAATACAAACCTTGATACAAGGACTATCGGGACGCTCGGAGGGAAACTTATTCATCACAATAGCGCAGAAAAATGTTCATGTTTGCATCGTATCAAATCATGACACTGTCTGCTTTAAAAACGGCGCACAAAAGAAAAAAGCCCACAGCAAGCTGTGGGCTGAAATCCAATTCTTTTAGAGGAAATTGGAGGAGACAGGTGTAACTTTACCCATGCTGCCATCAATCATCCACTTTATTAATCGCATATCAATTATTCACAAAACATATATCACCTTGCCGCCTCTGCCGAAGCACTGCAGCATTTTATTCAAAACAGGACAATTTCGGGCAAGTATGTGAAACAGGCAGAAAAAAACCCGCAGACTAAGCTGCGGGTTAAATCCAATTCTTTGGAGGAAATTGGAGGAGACGAGTACACTTTATCCAACACCGCGTAACAAATCCAATTCTTTATTCTCATATCAGATATACAGAAATGTAATAATAGATTCAAGCCCCGTTTATCAATGCCTCAAAATGGGTGTCGATTGCGCTAACGCGTTAGCGATATGACCCATATCGCCTAAAGCAGCAACTCCCTGATCCGGATGGGTTAACAACCAGCGCCCCTTGATCGTGAAAATACAACATTAAACCGTGGACCTACCACCGGTGCGTATTTGCACGCACTGTCAGTACCCGCATAACACTCCTCCGGCCCCAAAATGCAATCATACAATACCGTCGCAATATCTATCGGGGTAGGAATAAACCCGCCCCCCCC
>JAATFN010000414.1 GCA_015655165.1 Betaproteobacteria bacterium
AACTGCGGGTTCATGTAACGTACATGCGCTGCTAAAAAACTGCGCATTTCCGCTACATGAACCCATGTTAAAAGATGGGGATCCGTTGCAGCATAGTCAGTCCCGTAAGCGGTTTTACCACGCACCTGAAGATGGATATTGCGCACCCGCGCAATGATATTGTGTGCGTCAGCCGTATTGGCAAATGTTGTTGCAGCAATAAATTGGCCGGTTCTTCTTAATCGACCAATCAAGTCTTCTCTGAAATTCGAATGTTCCCATACACCGGCTAATGCAGATGGATGCAGCATTTGCAACAGCAGTGCCGATATACCACCCACCAGCATCGAAGAAAAGTCACCATGCACTTGCCAGCAAATGGCTTGTTGACCAAACAGGCCAGGGTCTCCTGCCGGATGTTCGTAATCGATACCGCCCAATGTCAGCCCTGTATGGCTGAGTACTTCACGTTCAATACGCTGACGAATAAAATCAAGCATAAAAAATATCCGGATGCATAAATAGGGCTGGTATATATAAAGGTCGAGAGATTGACTACTTGCTTGTGTTTATGTATAGCATTTTTATGGAGGTGTAGTACCAGTGTTGCAATTTTCTCATAAAACGGCAGGTATTGTTTTGTATCGGGATAGGGCAATCGCGGTATGATCAGTGGGCAGTCCTGATCAACTTCATGAGCTTTATGCATTACCTGAGGAGTTAAGATCGTTTGACCGTATAGGTAGGGCTGTTAGACACTTGAGGGAAAGACGATTTCCTTTATCGGACTGGCTAAGACTAAAATGACAACAGCTTCTTTTCTTTCTGCCGATGTGATCCGTGCGCGTTTCGCGTATGAGATGTCGCAGATGTACCGTCAGGAAGTGCCCCAATACGGCACATTATTGCATATTGTCGGTGATATCAATGCACAGGTGTTGACGCATTCACCTGACTTGAAGGCAGCCCTGATACACACCAACGAATTGGCACGACTGGATGTTGAACGGCATGGCGCGATCCGTCTTGGGAAGGCTATTGAATTGTCGACTATGCGACGTATCTTTCATGTGATGGGAATGCATCCTGTGGGGTATTACGATTTGTCTGTTGCCGGTGTACCGGTGCATTCCACCGCATTTCGCCCGATTACAGAGGCATCGCTACAATATAATCCTTTTCGTGTTTTTACCTCGTTATTGCGCCTTGAATTAATTGAAGATCATGCGCTGCGCACTGAGGCACAAGCGATTCTGGACAAGCGCGACATTTTTTCCGGGGAAATCTACCGCTTGCTGGATCAATGCGAATTGGAAGGTGGTCTGGGGGAGGAAGATGCGCAGACGTTTATCATGCAAGTCAAAGCAGTATTCCAATGGCATCGTGATGCGACAGTTTCCAAAGATACCTATGCGCGCTTATTGAGCACACATCGCCTTATTGCCGATGTCGTCTGTTTTAAAGGGCCACATATCAATCATTTGACGCCACGTACGCTGGATATTGATGCAGCACAACTGGAAATGCCACGCCGGGGCATGACGCCAAAAGATGTTATTGAAGGTCCGCCACCACGCAAGTATCCGATTTTATTGCGCCAAACCAGTTTTAAAGCATTAGAAGAAACGGTACTCTTTACAGATGACCTACACGCTGGTACGCATACTGCCAGATTCGGTGAAATCGAACAGCGCGGTATGGCATTAACACCCAAAGGCCGGACACTCTATGATACCTTGTTGGCCAGTGTACGAGATTTTGAAGGGGCAGGTAACGCCGGCGCTGATTATTCCACACGGCTACAAGCTGCATTTCAATCATTCCCCGATGATCTGGCAACATTAAGACAAGAAGGGTTGGCCTATTTCAGGTATCACATTCGTGACCCCGAAAAATTGGTACAAGCAAAAGAGAATCATGCATCGGTCGATCTTGAACAACTGATTTCTGTCGGTGCGGTTGAGGTGTCGCCGATTATCTATGAAGATTTTCTACCGGTCAGTGCAGCCGGTATTTTTCAGTCGAATCTGGGTGGTACAGAACAAAAGAGTTATGCTTCAAATGCATCCAGATCACGTTTTGAAACGGATATGGGCATGCCTGTATTTGATGAACTCGCGTTGTATAGGCAGGCACAACAGCAATCCATTGATGCAATTCTGTCGTTTCATGCAACACATCCAGGTAAATAGCATGCATACATTGACCAACCAGCTCGCAACCATTGTTGGTGCCGCACATGTACTCACAGGAGATGACCTTGCCGAATACGAGCAGGATTGGCGCAAGCGTCGGCGCGGCAAGGCACTGGCCGTTGTGCGCCCGGGTACGGTAGAAGAAGTTGCCGCAGTCATTCAGGCATGTCGGGATGCACATGTCTGTGTGGTACCGCAAGGTGGCAATACCGGGCTGGTCGTCGGTGCGATTCCAGACGGCAGCGGTTCTCAAATTGTGCTGAGTTTGCGTCGTTTGGCCAGCGTGCGTGCCATTGATCCAGAAAACATGACAATGACTGTCGAGGCGGGATGTATTTTAAAGGTTGTGCAAGACACAGCCGATGACGCCGGCTTTTTATTTCCATTAAGTCTGGGTGCTGAAGGGAGCTGTACTATTGGCGGCAATCTGGCAACGAATGCCGGTGGGACACAAGTTGTACGTTATGGTAATGCCAGAGACTTGTGCCTTGGTCTGGAAGTTGTGACTGCACAAGGAGAGATCTGGCATGGCTTGTCAGGACTACGCAAGGACAATACCGGTTATGACTTGCGGGATCTGTTTGTCGGCAGTGAAGGAACATTGGGTGTGATCACTGCGGCGACACTGAAACTGTATCCAAAGCCGGCAGCCAAACTGACTGCATGGGCAGCATTGGCGTGTCTTGAAGATGCCAGTGCATTATTAGGGCTGGCACACAGCCATCTGGCCGCGAATCTGACAGGTTATGAAGTCATGGGGCGCTCTGCACTGGCGCTGGTCGATAAACATTATCCACATTTGCGTGTGCCGATGTGGCAGGAGACACCATGGTGTGTGTTACTGGAAAACTCCGATAGCGACAGTGAAGAGCATGCCCGCACGCAGTTCGAGCGTTTACTGGAAACTGCGTTCGAAACAGGTTTGATCAAGGATGCGATTATTGCGGAAAACATGCGGCAAGCAAAAGACTTGTGGCATATCCGTGAAAGTATCAGTCTCGCGCAAGCTGAAGAGGGGCCGAATATCAAACACGATATCTCCATTGCCGTGTCGTTGATTCCCGAGTTTGTACGTGTCACCGATGCTGCATTGGTGGCTGCCGTGCCAGGTATCCGCTTTGTCAATTTCGGGCATCTGGGCGACGGTAATTTGCATTACAACATCCAGGCCCCCGTCGCGCAAAACAACAATACGTTTCTGGCGCAACATGAAGACACGATCAGCACGCTCGTGTATGACATGGTGCATCGCTTCCATGGATCGATTTCGGCCGAACATGGTGTGGGTGAATTGAAATGCGGGACATTGCCCCGGTATAAATCAGCGGTTGCCATGCAGTTAATGCGTGTGATCAAGCAGGCACTGGACCCTGACAATCGCATGAACCCGGGCAAGGTGTTGGATCCTGTTGTATCTACCGAGAAACCGGGAGAGACAGGATGATGCCCGGGCATGATGTTTTGTCAGGCGGGCAGGGCATGATAGGGGGCCTGTTTTATATAGGAGGCTGCCTGTTCGAGTAGCCATGCCCGAAACAGTGCCAACGGTTTACCGTGACTTGATTCTGTTGGATAAACAAGATAGTAGGATGAGTCCGATAGACTTGGTGTATCAAATGGAATCATCAAACCCAACTGATCGAGCTGGTTTTCTACAAAAAATTTGGGTACTAATGCCATACCCAAACCGGCTGCAGCACCACTGATTAGCATCGTGTGCAGTTCATAGCGCACACCGACCATGGTAGTTGGACTATCGATATCAAGATCTAAAAACCACTTTCTCCAGGCGTCTGGTCGTGTTGTCGAATGCAGTAATGGATAGTGCAATAACTGTTCTGGATGGGTAACAGGTGCTGTCAATACATTTGCAGCGCATACGGGAACGACTTCTTCACCGAATAAATAATCGGCTGATGTGCCAGGCCAGGTTGGCGCACCATAATGGATTGCCGCTTCAAAATGTGTCTCGGAAAAGGTGAAGATATCGGTTTTAACACCCATGTTGATCGACACATCCGGGTGGCAGGTATTGAAGTTGTGTAAACGGGGGATTAACCAGTGTGATGCGAATGTGGGCAGCACAGCCAGATCCAGATAGCCACCGCTATTGCCCAAGGCCATGACATTCAACGTGTCACGATCCAATGACTGCATTGCGCGGCGTATTTGCGAGGCATAGAGTTTGCCTGCGTGTGTTAATACAACACGTTGCTTGTTGCGTACGAACAGGCGTATGCCCAGTGTTGACTCGAGCACGGCGATTTGCCGTGAGATGGCACTTTCAGTGAGCGAGATTTCTTTTGCGGCCAACGTAAAACTTTCATGGCGTGCTGCAGCCTCGAATGCCATTAAAGCGGCCATGCTGGGAATCTTGAATTGACGCATACCTATTCCAAAAACTCATTATGTAGCAATTTAATATCGCTTTACGATGAAAGTAAACATTTTGATAATGAAATGTGTGCATGTGTATTTAAAAAATATGACCCGATGGTGCATTTACTGCGTCAAAGACATCAATCACAATGGACCAGCCACACTGCATCGGTAGACAATGCAGTTGACCGGGAGTAAATGCCTGTACGTATTGATTGTGACAGGCATGAATATCACGGATATGTTTATAAAAAAAGGAACACAATGGAGAATTATTTGGTCGAGTCGTTCGGCAAGCCACTGACCCTGGTCAAACGCGAGACACCTACGCCAACCGGTACACAGGTATTAATCAAGGTGCAAGCTTGTGGAGTGTGCCATACAGATTTGCATGTGTGGCATGGTGGCTATGATCTGGGTGGTGGCCGTTTCCTGAAAATGAGTGAGCGTGGATTGACACTGCCGCATACCTTGGGCCATGAAACAGTCGGTTCAATCGTGTCTTTCGGCAATGAAGTCAAGGGGCTTGCAACAGGCGGGCATTATCTGGTCTATCCCTGGATTGGTTGTGGTGCGTGCTTGAACTGCCGTAACGACGACGAGAACTTATGCACGAATACACCACGTTATCTGGGTATTTTTAGTCCCGGTGGTTATAGCTCGCACGTGATGGTGCCGCATCCCAGATATCTGGTCGATATCGGTACACTCGATCCCAAACAAATCGCACCGATGGCGTGTGCGGGGTTGACAACGTTTTCTGCGATCAACAAACTGGGGGCACGTATCAAGGACAAGCCGTTATTGATTATTGGTGCCGGCGGTCTGGGGTTGATGGCATTAAGTATTTTAAAAGCACTGGGTGGCAAATGTGCGGTAGTGTTGGATGTCGATCCTGACAAACGTGCAGCGGCATTAAAGGCCGGAGCAATTGCCGCACTGGACGCTACAGCTGGCGACATCAATGCGCAAATTACGGCGGCCATCGGCAGTGCGCCGGATGCCGCGATCGATTTTGTTGGTGCGCCAGCAACAGTACAGCTGGGTTGCGCGGTGTTGGCGAAAGGGGGGCGTTGTATTGTCGTCGGATTGGTGGGTGGTGAGGTCACATTGTCGATTCCACCATTTGCACTACGTGCGATTTCGCTGGAAGGATCGTTTGTCGGTACATTGGCAGAGTTAAAGCAATTAATGACGCTGGTGCAAGCCGGTAAAATTCCGGACATCCCGATTCAGGCACGTCCACTGTCGCAAGCAGCTAATGCGTTAGCTGATCTGGAAGCCGGGAAATTGATTGGCAGAGCAGTGTTGGTACCGGCTGAAGAAGCGTAAAAAGAAGGGCGGCAGTTCCGTGTC
The DNA here is from genome assembly GCA_015655165.1 of Betaproteobacteria bacterium. Classification (GTDB taxonomy): domain Bacteria; phylum Pseudomonadota; class Gammaproteobacteria; order Burkholderiales; family Burkholderiaceae_D; genus Herbaspirillum. Next base: position 5,910 of record JAATFN010000414.1, read on the forward strand.
GTCTCTTTTACAGTAAGTCGTCATTAAAAAGGATGCCTAGCGTCCTTTTTTCTTACGCACATAAAGTGTTTTGATGATGTTGGCAACGACGTCACCTGTATTACCGTAGACTGTCACTGGTAAGTCGAAGATGTATTTGTCGCCACCGGCAGTGCGTTGCTTGATCTCGTCAAGAATGGCATCTGTCATCGTAAATTCGGCAGTGAGCTCCGATTTGCCTGGACTGATAAAGTCGACCGAGGCAGCCTTGTCCCAGACAATATAATCATTGCCCAGATTATTCATGATCATCCACATATAAAACGCATCGGTCATGGCATAAATCGAGCCGCCGAATTGTGTGCCGACATAGTTGCGGTTATACCATGTACGTTTTAATGCAACCCGCATAAAACGATAATCCGGTGAAATACTACGTACCTTGATGCCGGCACCGATAAATGGTGGCCAAAAGTTGATCAATATTCTGGCTATCCAGGCCGGATTCTTATTGCCGTTTTTTCTTAGAAATTTTATTAACATGGCATTTCCTTGTCGCTTATAGCACCCAATGTTGCCAGTGTGAGGTAGGGCGAGTCAGTCTTGCCAGTGCCTGAAAAGGTAGAAGAACACCGGCGGTGACCAGTTCCAGTAAAGTGCAGATAAACGTATACCCAAACCACCTGCAAACGGTACCAGCAAGGTAATGGTGTGATCAATACCCAGATAGTACATGCCGGGATAGCGGAGCGCTATGATTAACGATACGCTTGCATACAGCTCAATCGTTGTACGGTTGCATAAGATATCACGCAAAATACCGCCAAGTACACCGGTAATCATAGCTGCCATGACGGTGACTGCGTTTGAGTGCATCCTGTAAGGGTAAAGCGACCAAACCCAGCCTCCAGCATTAAAAACAATGTTTCAGGTGATGTTTGAAGCAGCTATCACCATCGTAAACAGTCCTATGCCAATTGTCAGATAAATGTTGTTTGAGTGTTACATCAAGCCGATAAAGTAGTGCACCAGAACGACATCATGTACCGTACTGCCACCCAAGGGCGGTGACAAAGGCAATGAATGCGACACCGGTCATGTGCATTTGCGTCTGCCTGCAGCTAAAGCACCGGACATGGCTTACGGTAGTAAGAGCAATCAAATGGATGATATAAGAGGCAAGCAGGCCATAGACTGCCAAGATAGAGCCGTGTTTTCTGATATATCTTAGGTTTTTCCAGTGTATATTTATTGCTGTGCAGAAATAAGTGGTAAAAAGTTGTACATGGGCAGCAGGCACATTTGATGAATGTACTATGACTATGGTGAATCAATGAGTTATCGTTTACGCATTATTGCCTTGAGTGGGCTGTTGATCATACTGGGTGCTGTATTGCCTGTATGTGTCATGTTGTATTTATCTTGGTCCCAGACAATCAATACTGAACAGCAGCAATTAAAAAGCTATGCGCAGATCATGATCACGCGCGCGCATGTCTCGGTGTAACAATCTGTGCATGCCTTGCAGGTCATGAATCAAAGTCAAGCTGTGCCATGTTCAGCCGAGCATATTGGCCAGATGCGTAAGCTGACTGTGAGTACAGGTTCTATCGAAGAAATCGGTTATTTCGATCAGGGTTATCTGCAATGTTCTTCCTGGGGTAAAACAGATACTGTGATCCGGCATTCTGCCCCGGATTACACAACCAAAGACGGTATCGAGGTCACACGTAATACTTCTCCAGCTGTAGCAAAAGGGGAGTCGATGATTGTGTTCGGATTGGGACAATACAATGCGCTGATGAATACGAAACGTCTTGTCGATCTGGTGATCGATGACAGGGTACAACTTGTCATTGCCGATAAGGGCGGTAAAAGCATCAGTGAGCGGGGGGCGCCGAATCAGGCGTTGGTCAAACGGCTCATTGCTTCTCCTGGAGAAGGTTTGGACGAAGCATACGTTTTTTCTAGTGTACTTACGGATGATTGGGTCGCCATTGCGATTGCCCCAAGAAGTGACTTGTTTGATCTTTGGCGTGATACACAACTATTTTATCTGCCGATTGCAGTATTAATCGATCTGGTGTTGATTTTATTGATCATACGATTCTCACGTCGTCGATTGTCTCCATTAACAGAATTGGAAATCGCCATTAAAAAGCGTGAGTTGATTGTGCATTATCAGCCGATTATCGATTTACAAACAGGGGTATGTGTTGGCGCCGAAGCATTGGTGCGGTGGACCAGACCCGATGGCACGATGGTACGTCCGGATCTGTTTATTCCCTTAGCCGAAGAAAGCGGGTTGATTGTCGCGATTACCGACCTGGTGATTGCGCATGTTGTGCGTGATTTGCAAGCACTGTTGTGCTCGGATAGGTCATTGCATATTGCGATTAATCTCTCGGCTGCAGATATCAAGGATGCGCATATTGTGCCGGTTCTGGCAAAGCATCTTGAACATACCGGTATTCATCCTGCACAAATTTTACTGGAGATGACCGAACGCGGATTTATGGATATTGATTCTGCCCGGGCAACGATTGAGCAAGTCAGGAAGTCGGGGCACTCCACAGCTCTGGATGATTTCGGCACA
>JAATFN010000043.1 GCA_015655165.1 Betaproteobacteria bacterium
GTAGCATTTATTATCCGGGCGGCAGTATGATTGTGGCACCGACAGGCGAAGTGGTTGCCAAAATTCCTTACGATACACATGGCATTGTAACTGCCGAGATTGACACTAGTTTGGCGCAGGATAAATCATGGTTTGATCATGGCAATAGGTTCTACGATCGTCGCCCTGATCTCTACAGTATTATTGCCAAGCCGGTAGCCGATACGCCATTAGCATTAGTACTGGAAAAGCCGTTAATACCTGAACAAACGCTAGCAAAAGCGGCAGCTGTTCAAATGCATGCAACAGCAGATCCTCATAGTATCGAGGCTACTTACGAGATGATTGATCATACCGCCAAGCTGGGTGTGAAACTGATTGTATTACCACAACATTTTGGTTGTGCGACGTGGTTGCCATCAAGGGAGGAAGCAAGTGCGCAGGCGGATAGGCAATCATTACATGTCAAGCGTATTGGTGAGATAGCGCAGCATTATCAGTGTTTGGTCGTATTGCCGACATTCGAACGCGATCAAGAGCGATTAAAAGCGGTTGCGTTATTGATTGGTACAGATGGCAAAGTTTTGGGGAGATATGTGCAATCACATGTGGAACCAGAAATGCGATCCTGGTGTGAACCGGGTAATGATTTGCCTGTGTTTGATACGCCATATGGCCGTATTGGGATGTTGTTGGGTTACGATGGGATGTTCCCGGAAACGTCCCGTGTCCTGGCATTGCAGGGTGCCGACATCATTACGTGGAGCAGTGCATGGCGCAACAAGTTTGATCGCACATTGTTAACGGTACCAAAAGCAGAGGACAATCGTATTTTTCTTGTCTCGGCAAATCGTACAGATAGCCCGTATCCAGGTGGATCGTTTATTGTTGGCCCAACTGGTTTTCCGCAGTGGGATCTGGATATTGCCGCACCTGCCGTGACACGCTATGGTGCAGTCATGCCTGGTTTTATGAATTTAGCATTAAGCCGCCAGAAATTCATGATACCGAAGGTGAATATGCTCAGAAACAGGGTGGTATCAACCTATGCGCCAATTATTGCAAAAGCAGCTTAAATACGTTGCATAAACTGTAAGGCGTGTTCGTGTGTCATGTCCATCAACGGCTTTATCTTGATGGGCATGACGACGGGATTGATATTAAGAGATCTTATTGGCCATATTGTGTAAAGTTTGTGTCCACAGTTCAGTTCTGCCCAGCCAATGGCCCATGTCTAGCATATGCATTGATTGATCATGTTGTTCCAGAACGCATGACGGGAAACCCTGAGCACCGAGCCGGGATAATAGCTGACGGCTTTGTTGTATATGTTCTACGGTCTCTTCGCCTTGTAGGCGTTCAAACGTATCATTGAATATGGTTGCATTCAAGCCGATCTGGACTGCTTGTTCGGCCAGAATTGCTGGGTCGGATATCACTTTACCTTCGACATAATAGGCCTTTTGCAGACGTGCCAACATCTCGCCCCCTTTATTGTCGATCTCTTGGGCAGCGAGAATGGCCGTTGTCGGTGGTTCGGAGTCGAGAACGACATCGTTGTTGCGCAGTAACCCTTCATAATATGGTTCCCCGAAAAGCTGCCCTGTCATCTGTGCGATGCGCTTGTCGTGCACTATGACATAGTCACGCCATTGTGGAGAGATCTTCCGGCGATTGTTTCCAGTCATCATGCCGCCACCATGCAATGCGATCGCGAGATTTGGGACGGTGGCAGCAGATGCTATGAGGGGGGCTGCTGCATAGCACCAGCCACATAATGGATCAAAAATATAATGTAAGATCATGGCAATTCCCGGTGGTGGATCATCTCGATCATTAAGGCCACTGCATTTCACCTTTCATCACCTTGGCACTTAATTCCAGTGATGCGTATTCATGGAATTGGGGATAGTGTGCTTTCATGGCGGCAATCAGTTCGGACGCGGTATTGACCTTGCTGGCTTCGGTTTCAAAACGCTCAATATAGCTGCGTGTGAATGTCACGCTTTTTATCGAGGTTGGTTGTGTGCCATTTGCATTTGGTAAGAAATGGCCGGGAATGACTGTCTTTGGGGTTAATGCCGTGATGATATCCAATGTCTTTATCCAGTCACGACGCGATTGTGCTGTTTGTGTATCGGCAGTCCAGACATGGATGTTGGCCGCTACGGTCACACCGCCAACGACCGCTTTTAATGCAGGAATCCAGACAAAGGTACGATCAGGTACTGGGCCTTTGATCTCGATTTCCTGACCTTCAATCGTTAAGCGGTTTTCTGTTAAGGGTTCAGGTACGATCAGTTTCTCAGGCGCATTGTGCTTGAGAATCGGACCCCAATAGGCAAGTTTGTGGTCTTTGGATGCCTGGATTGTAGCGACGGTTTCTTTGGTGGCGACAATTTTTGCATCTGGAAATGCGGCTTGAATAACATCCAGACCAAAGTAGTAATCCGGATCGCTTTGGCTGATATAGACTGTTGTCAGTCTTTTGCCTGTCGCCTGAATTTTCTTGACGAGGGCTTGTGCATCGTTACGTTGTAATTGTGCATCGATTAAAACAACATCGTTTTTACCACTAATGATTTCGGATGAAACCGGGAAAAGTGAATTTTTACCTGGATTGTATACATCCAAGTGTAAAGAGGCAGCATTGCTGGCAGTCGATATGAATGCTGCGGTGGCCAGAACTGTTGTGTAGAAAAGAGATTTGAACATGACACATACCTTTTTAAATCTGATTAGCCCTCATAGTAAATTGCATTAATCGGAACAAAAACAGGGTAGACTGCAATTGTTTGTTGCATAAATAGATCGAATCATGGATAGAATCATCGCAACACAGGTGTTTGTGGCAATTGTTGATCAAGGAAGCTTGGCTGGGGCTGCACGTACACTCGACATGTCGCGTGCGATGGTGACGCGGTATTTGACGGTGATGGAAGAATGGGCTGGTGCGAGACTTTTGCACCGCAGTACACGCCGTTTGAGTTTAACACCTGCTGGTGACAGTACTCTGGGGCGATGTCGGCAATTGCTGGATATTGCCCAACAAATGACGACAGAGGCAGATGATGCACAAGCTCATGGTTTGTTACGCATTGCCTGTTCGGGTTCATTGGCACAAGACGTTTTGGTTTCTGTCATTGCCGACTATCTCAAGCGTTATCCACGTATGGCCATTGATTTTCATACCAGTAGTCATCCGGTCAATCTGGTCGGTGAGCGCATTGATCTGGCAATTCGCATTACTAATCAACTTGATCCGGCAATCATTGCACGTAAACTGGCGGCATGTTCATCTGTTGTCTGTGCCTCACCGCTATATTTGGCTACGCATGGGCAAATACGCCAGATAGAGGATCTGGCGATGCATAACTGCTTAACTTATACCTATTTCGGTAAAAGCCAGTGGCAGTTCACCCACAAAGGCGAGCAGGTTGTGGTTCCGGTGAGCGGTAATCTGAGTGCGAATGAATCAACAACATTGTTAAAAGCAGCGGTGGATGGCGTAGGTATTGTGATGCAGCCCATGTTTGCCGCATCCGGTCTGATTGCCAGCGGACGCTTAATCGCACTATTGCCGCAGTATCAACCTAAAGAACTTACGATTTTTGCCATCTATACGTCTCGTCAGCAGCAGTCGGTAGGATTAAGGTCTTTGCTCGATTATCTGGCGAACTGGTTTAGTATGAATACGCACTGGGAGCAGATGCGTCCATCATCAATGTGAGGAGTCAAGATTGCTACAATCGATCAGTATCATTGGCGCTGGTAGAGTCGGTTCAACACTGGCAATTGCCATGCATCGCGCTGGTTTACCGGTGTCTATGGTGGCTAGCCGTACAGAAAGCTCCGCTGTCAATCTGGCAGCGATGATTGCTGGGTGTACTGCAGTGTCAGAGCAAGCTGCAGCCGATGCAGATCTGGTATTTTTGACAGTACCGGATGATGATATCGAAACCGTTGCAAGTCGTCTGACCTGGCGTACCGGACAATATGTCGTGCATTGTAGTGGTGCCACAGAAATCATGGCACTAGCCCATGCACAAATGTGTGGTGCGCAAATCGGCGGGTTTCATCCCATACAGATTTTTGCAGATCCAGAAAGTTCGGTTGCGCTTTTACCGGGGACCGTTGTCGGTATAGAAAGCGGCACAGCACTAGAGGTGATTTTGCGTGATATTGCCACCCGGTTGAAGATGGTTGTGATGATGCTTCCAGAAGGTGTGCGTGCACGATATCATGGCGGATCACTTTTTATGAGTTCGTTTTTACTCTCGATGTTTCAAGAGTCAGTACAGATATGGGCAACATTCGGCATGACCGAAAAACAGACACTGGATGCATTGCTGCCATTAGCTGCGGGGGTCATTCAAACTGCACAACAAAAAGGACTGGCTGCATCGATTGCGGGCCCGATCTCGCGTGGTGATGCGAATGTAGTACGTCGGCATTTGGCGGCATTCAATGCCATTGGTGCATCGCATGTCGATTTCTACAAGACGCTATCTAACAGACAATTGATGTTGGCTGAACTTGGTGCGAAGTTGACCTCCGCGCAATTGGCAAATTTGCGCGAAGCGATCAACGACGATGGTCATCCTGTAAAAGATTGATACAGACACAAACAAGTTGGTTTGTTCAGTGATGTTTCGAATAGCCAGAAATCGAAGCGAGCTGTAATGCGGGCTACAATCTTCTGGCTTAGTTTTCGTGAGGCGGCTTGATGCTATGTCGGTGTGATGCATCTAGGGCATAGGCTGCTAATGCAGCGTTGCAAAACACTTGTTCAGGATTGGCACTGTGGCTTTCGATGTATGTTTTACAGTGATTGGCCCAGTCGGCATAATTGCCGGCGAGTTCGAGAACCGGCCAGTCGCTTCCCCATAGCGTACGATGTTCAAAACGAGTCAATATATGCGCGATATACGGCTCGCATGCGGCAAGCGAAGGTGTTGTTCCGCTTTCATTTAACAAGCCCGAGAGCTTGCACCAGATATTCGGGAATTCGGACAAGCGGGTCATTAGTTGTGCCCATTCTTCGAATGTATTGCCAGATATATCCGGTTTGCCACCGTGATCGATGATGATACGCAAATCGGGAATCAGTTTGGCAAGTTGTACGATCCGTGTGAGATGTACAGGTTTGACGAGCGCATCAAAAGCAAGATTTAATGCAGGTAAAGTACGCAATGCCTCAATCACAACTGGTTGCAAAATCCAGTCGGGGTCGGGAATATCTTGCAACATGGGACGCAATGCCAGTAGTTGCAAATATTGTGCGAGAGAGGCAATCTGACTGATTGCATCTGGTGCTATGAGATCAACCCAGCCGACAACGCCCAGGATATGCTTGGGAAAACGTGTGGCTTGTTCTATTAAAAAGAGTGTTTCTTCTTTTGTGGGGGCTGCTTGCACGGCAATCCCGTGTGTCACACCATGTGGTGA
>JAATFN010000183.1 GCA_015655165.1 Betaproteobacteria bacterium
TGGCTGGCAACTTGCGGCAAATGTGTCACACACAATACCTGACGTGCTTGCCCTAAACGTTTTAATAAACGTCCCACCACTTCTGCTACGCCACCGCCAATACCGCTATCAACTTCATCAAAAATCAGCGTAGGGGTGGCTGTTGCCGTTGAAGCAATCACGGAAATAGCCAACGATATACGTGCCAACTCCCCGCCTGAAGCTACCTTTGCCAATGGGCGTGGCGCCACACCTGCATGACCTGCCACTAAAAACTCGACTTGTTCAAGTCCAAATGATGCGGGGGACACCGGCTTTAAGTCAATTGCAAATACTCCCCCAGCCATACTCAAATCCTGCATGGCAGCTGTAACGGCATTACTTAAAATACCTGCGGCACGGCGACGCTCTTTGGATAAAGCTGCTGCCGCGAGCATATAAACCGCTTCTAATTTTTCTTCCTGGGCACGCAAAGCATCCAGATCACTCATATCGGTGAGTTGCTGTAATTGTACCGACAGTTGTTCAAACTGCGCAGGCAAGGCGTCCGGCAACACATGAAATTTGCGTGCCGCGGAATGCACCGCTTCCAGGCGCATTTCCACTTGCTGCAGCCGTGCCGGATCGAGTTCCATCTGCCCCAGATAGTCATTAATCGCATAAACAGCTTCCTGCACTTGAATACGCGCTGGTTCAAGCACATCGATCACCGGTTTTAAATCCGCATCCAGATCCACCAGTTTGCTTAACCGCTGCGTCAAGCTTGTTAATAGGGAGAGAACCGGCGCCTCTGACTCGGACAAGACTGTTAATGCCTCTTGTGCACCATCAATCAATGTTGCCGCATGTGACAGACGACTATGTTCGGCAGTAATGTCATCCCATTCACCAGGCTTGACTGCCAGCTTTTCAAGTTCGCCCACTTGCCACTCAAGCCGTTCACGCTCCAACAAGACATGTTTTGCATCACGTTCGAAGGCTTCCCGTTGCTTTAACAACATCTGCCACTCTTTATGCGCTTTCGCCACAGCTTTTGCAGACTCCTGCAAGCCTGCCTGATTGTCCAGCAATAGACGCTGCGCATCCGGCTTTAACAAAGACTGATGGACATGCTGCCCATGAATATCGACCAGCAACTCGCCAACCTCGCGCAATTGTGCCGCAGTTGCTGCAACTCCATTGATAAATGCTTTGGAACGTCCCGCATTATCGATGACGCGGCGTAATAACAAACCGCCGTCTTCATCGGCAAGTTCACGCGCATTTAACCACGCAATAACATCTTTATTGATACGAAAATAAGCAGAAATATCGGCTTTAGGGGCACCTTCACGCACGACACTTGCATCAGCTCGTCCACCCAAGACCAATGCCAGTGCATCAATCAGGATGGATTTACCCGCACCCGTTTCTCCGGTAAAAACCGAGAAACCGGGCGCAAACTCCAATTCCAGCGTGTCGACAATGACAAAATCACGAATGGATAAGGTACTTAGCATGGTGAGTGGGAGGGCAATTTATCGATAACACATTGTACAACCAATGATTTGGACAAGGCGTACCACAAATTAATTTCCGACAACAGACGGGTACTCGTTCCAGCGTAATTTATGCCGTAATGTATCGTAATAACTCCAGCCCTCTGGATGCAAAAACGTAATCGTATGCACCGAACGCTTGATCACAATCCGGTCATCACGCACCAGGCTTGTCAATGACTGCATATCGAAATTCGCACTTAATTCCCGGCCATTGACCACCTGGATCACAATCTCGCATGTATCGGGCACCACAATCGGTCTATTTGACAAGGCATGTGGCGCAATAGGTACCAACACCAACCCTTGCAACGTTGGATGCAGAATCGGACCACCTGCCGACAAGGCATACGCCGTTGAACCCGTCGGTGTTGCGACAATCAAACCATCCGAGCGTTGCTGATACATGAAACGCCCGTCAACCTCGACCGTTAATTCCACCATGCTGGACACCGGACCGCGGGAAACCACAACGTCATTGAATGCCTGAGCTTCAAAAATCTGCTTTCCATCACGAAATACTGCAGCATCTAGCAACGTACGCGACTCGGATTCAACTTTACCGTCTAACATATCGGACAATACCGGTATCATACGGTCTAGTGGTATATCCGTCATAAAACCTAGACGTCCCTGGTTAATTCCGATTAACGGAACATCATAGGGAGCTAACTGACGTGCTATACCCAGCATGGTACCGTCACCCCCGACAACAATCGCAGCATCGGCATGCGCGCCGATCTCATCTGTTGTCATGGACTGATAGCCTTGCAGCTGGACATTTTGTGCTGTTTCGTGTTCAAACACGACAACATGCGCCCGGCTGGTTAAAAATGTCGCAATTTCCGACAAAGACTGGGTAATCCCGCTGGCCAAGTATTTGCCAACGATTGCAATAGTTTTCGGGGGAAATACCCGTGTAGGTGATTTAATAGGCCACATGGTTGCGGATTAGAACATAATTTTCGAGAAACTTGTAATGAATAAACCTGTTATTAAAGCGATATTGTTCGATCTTGACGACACACTATGGGAAATCCAGCCGGTTTTAGCACGCGCCGAAGCATTACTCTATCAGTGGTTGAGTGAACATACACCCAATATCGCCGCAATACATACAATTGACAGCTTGCGTGATCACCGCATGGCCATGGCTCGCCATGACCCATCATTAAAAGTCAATTTGATGGCACTACGCCATACGGCATTGTCGCAAATTTTTCACGAATACGGTCATCCTGTCGACCTGGTTGATGATGCCATGGCATTGTTTTCCAAAGCACGTAACACTGTGACACTGTTTGACGATGTACTGCCTGCTTTTGAACAATTACGTCGTCACTGGCTATTGGGCTCTGTTACCAATGGCACAACAGATCTGTCTATGACAGCGTTACCTCCCTATTTCAACACGTCGATTGCCTCCTTTAGTTTGGGCATATCCAAACCGGAGCCTGCCATCTTTCATGCGGCATGTGAAGCGTTAAATCTGCAACCGGCCGATATTGTCTATGTGGGTGACGATCCTTTTTTTGATATCCATGGTGCAAAACAAGCAGGCATGCAAGCTATCTGGATGAACCGCTTTGGCCGCCAGTATTCAGGGGATATCGCTGCCGACGGTCAATGTACCGATCTTTTTGAACTACTGGCATGGTTAAATACGCATACTATTCAAGATAACAATCACGAATTACTGGCAGGTAAACCTGCGCAAGGCTAAAATAACCGGATGCAACTCGATAAACGCGCACAAACTCTGTTGAAAGCACTGGTAGAACGGTATATCGCCGACGGCCAGCCTGTCGGTTCACGGGCATTGTCCAAGCTCTCGGGGCTGGAATTGTCCCCTGCAACCATTCGCAACATCATGGCCGATCTAGAGGACATGGGATTTATCGCCAGCCCACACACTTCGGCGGGTCGTATCCCTACACCACGAGGCTATCGCGTGTTTGTTGATACTTTGTTAACAGTCGAGTCAATTGACGAAGCGGTGTTAGGTCGGCAGTTGCAACCGCATATGCAAGTCGCTTCTCATCAAAAACTGATTTCCAATGCAGCACAAGTCTTATCCTCCTTGTCACAATTTGCAGGTGTCGTATTAACACCACGTCGTGAATCGACTTTCCGGCAAATCGAGTTTTTACGTCTGTCGGAAAAACGTATTTTATTGGTGATTGTCGATGCCCATGGCGATGTCCAGAACCGTTTGCTGCAAACCGAGGTCGATTACACGCCCTCGCAACTCACGCAAGCAGCTAACTATATTAACCAACATTACAGTGGCCAGAGTTTTGAGGCAGTACGTACTTTATTGCAAAATGAGCTGCGCCAGTTGCAAGACGACATGACACAACTGATGCAAGCTGCAGTTGAAGCCGGTAGCACCATTGACGACGAAACCGACCATGTTGTGATTTCTGGCGAGCGCAATCTGTTAAGCGTCGCTGATTTATCGTCAAATATGGCGTCATTACGCCAGTTATTTGACATGTTTGAACAAAAAACAGGTCTCATCCAGTTATTGGATATCTCAA
>JAATFN010000014.1 GCA_015655165.1 Betaproteobacteria bacterium
TGACCCTGGACGTGGAAATGCCAAGGATGGACGGACTTGATTTTCTGGAAAAGCTGATGCGTTTGAGGCCCATGCCAGTTCTGATGGTGTCGTCGTTAACCGAACGCGGTTCGGAAATTACTTTACGTGCATTGGAACTTGGTGCTGTCGACTTTGTGACTAAGCCCAAGATTTCGATTCAGAGCGGTATGGAATAATATGCCACATTGATTACCGATAAAATTCGGATTGCAGCGCAAGCCAAAATTCGTGTGCGTACGGCGCGCTCAGTGTCTGACGGGAAAGCAATCGAAGTATTGCCGCAAATTCGTAATCCGTTAACCAGTAGCGAAAAATTAATTATTATTGGTGCGTCAACAGGGGGGACTGAAGCAATTAAGGAATTTCTTATCAGAATGCCATCGGATTGTCCGGGTATCCTGATTACACAACACATGCCAGAAGGTTTTACACGCTCATTTGCACAGCGCTTAAACAATCTGTGTAAGATATCTGTTCAGGAATCAGAAGGTGGAGAGCGTATATTGCCCGGACATGCTTACATTGCGCCGGGACACTCTCACTTGCAATTGGTGAGAAGTGGTGCGAACTATATGACACAAATAGATCAAGCGCCGCCTGTAAATCGCCACCGTCCTTCTGTTGATGTACTGTTTAGATCGGCAGCATTGTGTGCGGGGAAAAATGCAGTTGGCGTGATTTTAACCGGTATGGGTAAGGATGGTGCGCAAGGCATGCTGGAGATGAAAAATGCTGGCGCATATAATTTTGCACAGGATGAGGCATCGTGCATTGTGTTTGGCATGCCCAGAGAAGCAATTGCTGTAGGCGCTACCCATGAGACTGTCGCATTAGATGCAATGGCCGGGCGTGTATTGACATATCTTGCCGAGCATGGAGGTCGTGCTTTGCGTGTGTAGTAGGAAGGTCGATTGTAAAGCGTTGTCGCAATGATTCAGAAGTACAGACAGGCCGATTCATCATCTGGTTTGTCGGTATCGATCAACATGTTTGCGCTAATGGAGACAGTGTTATGGCTAATCCGAATACCCGCTTTTTAGTTGTCGATGACTTTTCTACAATGCGCCGTATTGTTCGTAATCTCTTAAAAGAATTGGGATATACGAATGTGGATGAAGCTGAAGATGGTGCAATGGCATTGAACAAGTTGCGCAGCGATCATTTCGATTTTGTGATTTCTGACTGGAATATGCCTGTGATGGACGGGCTTGTCATGTTACAAAATATCCGGTCAGATCCTGCACTTGCGAAATTGCCGGTCTTATCGGTGACGGCAGAAGCAAAAAAAGAAAACATTGTCGCAGCAGCACAAGCCGGTGCAAGCGGCTATGTTGTAAAACCTTTTACCGCAGCAACGCTCGATGAAAAACTAACCAAAATATTCGAAAAAATGAGTGATGGTGGTTAATACCAGTGTATTTCGTTTATTCACGTCAGGCTGCAGATGTAGTAGATCTGTCCGTTATTGCCATACTGTTGTGGTGACTTTGGTACTGGTAGGCTGTGGTTAACATAAAGTTGAGCGTTTACTGCGCTACAGAGAATGGACGCATAGACACCTGCTACTATGTCAATCACCCATGTAATCTATTGTTATCAAGTAATCAATGTGCATAAACAGGATGTAACGGGAGACCATGGCTGAAGATAGTTACCTGGAACGTACCGAAGCGGCTACCGCCAAGCGTCTTGAACAGGCCCGAGAAAAAGGTGATATTCCACGTTCGCGCGAAATGGCGACCTGTGTTTTATTGCTGGTCGGGGGTATGGCTGTATGGTTGTTTGGTGAGGCTCTTGCGCAAAAGCTCAATCATATAATGATTGCTGTATTTGCCTTCGATCGTCAACAGGTTTTCGATGTGCGGGTGATGTTCGATCGCCTCGTTGAGCCTGGCATCGAATTATTGACGACTGTTTTACCAATACTTGGATTGATGTTATTTGCTGCTTTGGCTTCTCCGATATTATTGGGCGGGTGGTTGTTTACATCACAAGCATTAACACCAAAATTCGAGCGGCTGAATCCATTAAGCGGTATCAAACGCATGTTCTCGGTTAATGCTTTGGTAGAGTTACTCAAAGCACTTGTTAAAACGATGCTGGTTGGAATGGTAGCCTGGTATGTTATACGCGGCCAACTCGATGAAGTGTTAAGTCTTAGTCGGGAAACATTGAAGGCCGGTATGCAGCATATGACCATCCTGCTGTGGACCAGCTTTGTCAGCATTGTTGCCGCATTGATCTTTATCGCGATGATCGATGTGCCTTACCAGCTGTGGAGCTATGCACGCAAACTGCGTATGACCAAAGAACAGGTCAGACAAGAACACAAAGAGTCGGAAGGGGACCCGCACATCAAAGCTAAAATCAGGGCGATCCAGCGTGCATTAGCACGTCGCCGGATGATGGCAGAAGTACCGACTGCCGATGTTGTTGTCACTAATCCGACACACTTTGCAGTGGCATTGAAATATGCAGAAGGCACGATGAGTGCACCAAAAGTCATTGCAAAAGGTGCAGATAGTGTTGCGCTGAAGATTCGTGAAATTGCAGAAGAACACAAAGTTCCTATTCTAGAAATACCGCCTTTGGCGAGGGCGTTGCATCATCACACAGAAATTGGTGATGAAATTCCGGAAGCACTTTATACAGCTGTTGCAGAAGTATTGGCATATGTATTCCAGTTACGTACTTACAATACGAGTGGAGGACGATATCCCGATGTTCCAGAAGATTTAAATGTGCCAAAAGAGCTTGATCCCTTAAATTTTTCTGCTGGCAATATCGCAGTACCAGCGAGTCGTAGGGTTACTCCATGATATTTATCAAGCTGCCAGACTGGATACCTGTCAAACAAAGCAAGCTATTGGCAGCCCCCGTCTTGATTATCATGATGTTGGCAATGATGGTATTGCCACTGCCGGCGTTCGCGCTCGATATTCTGTTCAGTTTTAATATCTGCCTTGCCATCATCATTTTATTGACGAGCTTGTATACCGTCAAAGTGCTCGACTTTCTGGCTTTCCCTGCGATTTTATTGATTAGTACAATGCTGCGTTTATCGTTAAACGTCGCTTCGACACGTGTTGTACTGACTGACGGACATACTGGACCTGATGCTGCGGGAAAAGTGATCGAGGCATTCGGGCATTTTTTGATTGGCGGCAATTATACTGTCGGTATAGTTGTGTTCGTTATTTTAACAATTATCAATTTTGTTGTAGTAACCAAAGGTGCTGGACGTATTGCCGAAGTGGGTGCTAGATTTACTCTTGATGCGATGCCAGGTAAGCAAATGGCCATTGATGCCGATTTGAATGCCGGTTTAATTGGCGAAGCCGAAGCGCGGGGGCGCCGTAAAGAAGTCGCTCAGGAAGCAGAGTTCTATGGCGCGATGGACGGTGCCAGCAAGTATGTACGTGGTGATGCAGTTGCAGGCATCATCATTATCATCGTCAATATTCTCGGCGGCTTGATTGTAGGGATGTTGCAACACAATATGGGCTTTGAAGATGCATTAAAAAACTATACGTTGTTAGCCATTGGCGATGGCCTGGTCGCACAAATTCCTGGTCTGGTTATTTCGACTGCAGCAGGTGTTGTCGTATCCCGTGTTGCGACTGATCAAGATGTCGGTACCCAATTAATAAGCCAGTTGTTTGCGAAACCGGAGGTGTTGTTTATTACTGGTGGCATCATTGGTGGTATGGGACTAATACCAGGTATGCCACACATATCTTTCTTGTTGTTGGGTGCTGTTTTGGGGGCGGGCGGGTATGTACTGCAGCAACGTAAAACCCGGATCAATGTGGCAGAACCGGAAGCAGGGCCTGCAACTGTTCCAGAAATCGAAGAGGCGACATGGCAAGATCTCATTCCGATTGATACGTTGGGTCTGGAAGTCGGTTACCGTCTGATTCCTTTGGTTGATACTGGGCAAGGGGGTGTATTACTACGCCGTATTAAAGGTATCCGTAAGAAATTCGCACAGGAAATCGGATTCTTGTCACCGCCTGTACATATCCGGGATAACCTCGAGTTACGCCCCTCTGCCTACCGTATCACACTAAAAGGTGTCGAGGTCGGTAAAGGTGAGGCCAATTCAGGCCAGTATCTTGCGATTAACCCGGGCATGGTTACAGGTACGTTATCTGGTGTGACAACAACTGACCCTGCATTCGGATTACCCGCTACCTGGATTGATGGCTCCCAGCGCGAGCAAGCGCAAATGATGGGATATACCGTGGTCGATGTTGGTACGGTGATTGCCACACACTTGAATCATCTGATCACAACATATGCATCAGAATTGCTGGGACGTCAGGAAGTGCAACAGCTAATGGATCATTTGGCCAAAGACATACCGAAATTAGTCGATGACTTGATTCCGAAAATGTTGCCGTTGGGGACAGTGCAAAAAGTATTACAAAACCTGTTGAGTGAAGGTGTGCATATCCGTGATATGCGCACAATCATCGAGACTTTGGCAGAAAATGCATCACGTACGCAAGATCCGGGTGATTTAACTGCTGTGGTACGGGTGGCATTGGGACGAGCTATTGTGCAGCAAATTTTTCCGACAGAAGATGAATTGTCTGTCATGGCATTGGACAGTAAGTTGGAAAGCCTGTTGATGCAGGCTCTGCAGGCAAGTGGTACTGATGCACCTGGTATCGAGCCGGGGCTGGCTGATACACTGGTGGTACAGACAGAGAAAGCAGCAAAACATCAGGAACAATTGGGTGTGACGCCTGTGTTACTGGTGCCAGCTCCATTGCGTGCATTACTGGCACGGTTTTTACGTCGTGCATTACCGCAATTGCGTGTTTTGTCACATGCTGAATTACCGGATACGAAGACAATTAAAGTGACCAGCCTAGTTGGAGGCAAAGCATGAATGTTCAAAAATTTGTCGCAAACTCTTCACGTGAAGCGTGGCATCAAGTGCGTAAAGCGTTGGGATCAGATGCGATCATTCTTTCAAATCGCACGACGAAAGAAGGTGTCGAAATTCTGGCGATGGCAGATGAGGATATTTCTTCGTTGACAACTCCTGAACAGGTTAAAGAATCAGGCCATAAGTTGGTGCCACCATCTGGCTTGCCAACTAAACAGCCGTTTCAAGCTACTAAAGCAATACCGCCGGCGACTGTAACCAAACCTCAAACTGCTGTGAAAACCGTATCGCAACAATCTGTCACGCAACCGGCATATGTGAAACCTGATGCTATGATGGCAGATGCACGCGTATGGCGCACACGCAATGCCGTGTCGAACGAGAAAAAACAGACGAGCCAGTCGATACCTGTACAATTTGTGGCTCCAGGAGCAGTACAACCTGCACGTGTTGAAATGGACGGCAGAGATTATGGCGAGATTTTAAGTGAAGTCATGAGCGAGATTCGTTCGATGCGTGATGTGTTAGAGACGCAGCTAGCGGAGATTTCCTGGAGTAATACCCAAAAACGCGAACCGGTTAAAGCTGCTGTCATGCGTGAAATGTTGGCAGTAGGATTTAGTGCGAGTTTGTCACGTCTCATTGTCGACAATTTGCCTACGAGTATCAAAGAAGAAGAGAGCCTGTCTTGGGTCAAGTCGGTTTTGTCGCGCAATATACTGACTATCAATGATGAGAATACGCTACTTGATCAAGGTGGCGTATTTGCAATGGTAGGCCCTACTGGGGTTGGTAAGACCACAACGACAGCAAAGCTTGCGGCACGATGTGTGATGCGTCTTGGTCCAAGTAAACTCGCATTGATTACGACAGATGGTTACCGTATTGGTGGTTACGAACAATTACGCATTTATGGAAAAATTCTGGGTGTGATGGTGCATTCGGTACGTGATGAAACCGATTTGCGCATTGCACTGGAAGAATTAAAAGGTAAACATACGATTTTAATCGATACTGCTGGTGTGGGGCAGCGTGACCAGATGGTCGCCGAGCAGATCGCCATGCTATCAGGTACGGGTACTGAAATTAAACGTATTTTATGTTTGAATGCGACAGCGACAGGCGGCACATTAAGTGAAGTTGTGCGCGCTTATCGTGGCAGTGGTCTAGATGGTTGCATTTTAACCAAGCTTGATGAGGCAGCAACGATCGGTAATGTGCTGGATGTCATCATTCGCCAGAAATTACAGTTGTACTATGTTGCAAATGGTCAACGTGTGCCCGAGGATTTACATGTGGCCAACAAGCTCTATCTTGCCGATCGTGCCTTTAAGCAAAAACGTGAAACTGCCCCGTATGAACTGCAGGAAACCGAGTTGCCTATGGTGATGGGACCGGTGACACGCATGAATGATAAATCCTTGCGGGAGGTGACGATTGGCTAGCTTCAAGGTCGATCAGGCAGAAGGGCTACGTCGTTTACTCGATAAGTCCAAGCCGCGCGTCCTGACGATTTTTTCTGTGTTGCCGGAGCAAGACAGAAATATGATGCTGGTTAATCTGGGCGCATCATTTGCGGCGACCGGTAGTAAAATACTTGTCATCGATGCCAGTGCATCTACAGGTACGCTCTCGCGTTGTGTGGGTAGTGCCGATATGCCGACACTGTGCGATGTGTTAATGCAAGAACGCAATATGTATGAAGCCGTACGCATCGTCCCACAAGGTTTTGCTTTTGCCAACATCGCTAACGACAGCGTGCCATCCTCAAAAAAATATCCCTATGCACATCATTTATCGACGATGTTCGATATGATGGCCGAGCAGGCTGACATAACCGTAGTTAATGGTGACTTGAGTGTCGATGATGCTCTGCCGGTGCCAGCTATGGAATCCGGTGAGGTATGGATACATGTGACTTCTGGTCCCACAGCCGTTAAAGACGCATATTTGTTATTGAAGCGTTTAAACAGTAAATTGGGATGCCGCAAGTTTGGTTTGATCGTGACAAGCAGTAAAGAACAAGATGCTAAAACGGTCTTTCACAATATGGAAAAAACAGCAAGCCGGTATTTGGCAGCTGATATCTATTTGATCGGTTTTTTACCGGCAGATGAACACATTAAAAAAGCAAATGGGTTGGGTAAAACAGTGTTGGATGCATTTCCACGTGCTGTATCGTCACAGGCATACAAGCGACTGGCAACACGGTTTCTCTCATCAGAATATAACAAACGCTACCCGGTGGCTGTCATTGACGGAGCCAGTTTCGGAGTATGACGTCTTATGTATAACGTCAACGGTAAGCCAGGCAAACACAGCTTGCTTGAACAGCATGTGTCATTGGTAAAAAAGCTTGCACATCAGATGAAAGCCAGGCTACCTCCCAGTGTGGAGGTAGATGACTTGGTGCAAGCTGGTATGTTGGGTCTGCTTGACGCCATTAATCGTTATGAAGATACCCATGGTGCGCAATTCGAGACCTATGCCGCACAGCGTATTCGCGGGGCGATGCTAGATGAATTACGTAGTAATGACTGGTTGCCGCGCAGTGTACGACAAAATTCCCGTAAAATCGAAGAGGCGATCCAGTCACTGGTACAGCAGTTAAAACGTCAACCGCAGGAGGTCGAGGTTGCACAATATCTGCAAATAACACTGATTGAATATCAATCTCTGCTGGGGGACTGTGGCGGGAACCAGTTGGTTTTTTTTGAAGATTTCCATCATGACGAGGATGGGAGTGGACATTTTCTTGATCACTACCATATCGATGATGGTGATGATCCTTTAAGTACATTAATCAATGCCGGTTTCAAAGAAGCGGTGATTGCTGCTATTACAGCTTTGCCTGAACGGGAGAAGTTGATGATGGGGCTATACTACGAACAGGAGTTGAATTTGAAGGAAATCGGAGCTGTTATGGGTGTATCCGAGTCGCGCGTATCACAATTGCACAGTCAGGCTATTGCACGTATGCGCGCTATTTTACGTGAGCGCCAGTGGACAGGAGGAACGGATTAGACAACGGGTTGGGTGTTAAACCGGTCTGTTTGTTTAACCGATGCCGAGTTGACGACCAGGAGTTTTGATGTTGGACTGACCATCAGGACCATATATTTTACCGCCTTGCAAGGCATGTTGAATGGCATCGAGAATTTGCTGGTTGTGACTCATGTGTTTGCCAATTAATAAACCGTTTAAGCGGTTTAATTCTTTGGCAGTTGCAGCCAGTGGAAGTATATCGTTTAGTAGTTGTTTATTCTCGATAGACCCGTGAGCGTGTACCCACTGTTTCATACCTTCTTCCGAACCGGGAAAACCTGCTGCTTCCAGTGCCATAAAACGCTGCTCTGCAAGTTTTGTCATGCCGGCAATGATCGTTGCTTTTTCGGTCAACAATATCAGTAAATCATCTACCTTTTCTTGATCTAATAGTGTCTGTTCTTTTTGCAAGGCAGTGATCAACAGTGATATGGCTTGTTGTTCTTGTGATAGCGTTTGGGCAGGAGTTGGTATTGTCATGAATCGGCCTTTATTTACGTGTGCCGAGCAGATTTTTTACAGAGTCGATGAGGCCGGCAGCAACCTTTTCGAGGTTGATTTTGAATTGACCGTTTGTAATCGCTGTTTTGATTTCTTCGACTTTCTGAGCGTCGAAGCTTTCGTTAACAGAAACTTGACTTTCTAATGCCTGGTATTGCGGTGATAGTTTGACGCTGTCGGAGGTGGTTGTGGGTGTTGTATCAACTTTGGTAGCAGGAGTGCCAGCGCGAAGTTGTGTAGATTGCGGGGAGGTAACCGGCACTCCAGTCGTTTTTTTGATAGGGTCGTTTATGTTCACGGCATTATCCTTGTCTTATAAGTCAGGCATTGGGCTTGCCTATCTTATAGATTATCGGCCATTTTACTGGAAACTTTAGTCCGGCACATTTTTATAGATGTTTTTTCGTCAATAACGCACTTCGACAATGCCCCCTAATTTTGCAATACCGTTAACAACTTGTCCTGTAGCAGTTTTTGCACGGGCAGCCTGACCTTCCGTGGCTGTATTTAAAGCCACACCTTCCATCGATACTTCAAAGCCTGGTCCCATTGATATCAATTTGACGGTTTGTCCCTGTTGCACGACAGGTTGGCTTTTTAGCGCATCTTGACGCAAAGGAGTACCACTACGAATCGACATGCCGGCAATGCGCCCGATTGCCTGATCCAGGTCAATGAGTACATTAGCAGGCAATGTCGATAAATCACCTTTTAATAATGTCAAATGACTTGCGTTAATTGTTTGCCCGGAAGCAATTGGTGTGGCTGTTGCAACATAATCGGCAATGATTTGTACAGTTGCTTGTATATAAATCGTCCAGGATACCGGCAGTGTACATTTGACACCGACCGAGGTTTTACCCCACAGGCGTCCACCCGGTGGGATAAAAGCTTCCAGATTGTCACATTGAACAAGGTTGATACGTGAATCAAGCGGTTCTGTAAATACGTGGACTGTGTCGGACAAGTCGCGCGTATTGTCGCGCAGAAATTGTTCGGCGGTATGATTAATTGCAGTGAGGTCTTGTCCTGTAGATGCTGTGACGACAGTGCTAAAAAGAATCAAAGCAAGAATAGAAACGGCTTTTATTAGCAAAATGTTGTCTCCGCTTACGCTTCATGCCGAAGCTGCAGTCGTAATGTTGGCGCAATAATACCGCATTATTGTGTAGTTAAAAGGCGGAAGAGGGCACAATTATCTTAGCTTATTGCGCAATAGAGTTTGCTAGTCGATCGTATCATCAGCAGTATATCGACAAAAAATAGTTTTTCTTTAGGGGGATTGAAAAGTGGACTCTAAACTCGATGATTACCTAAGATTTAATGAGGCCGCCTTACAGTTGCGTTC
This sequence comes from Betaproteobacteria bacterium, assembly GCA_015655165.1. Lineage (GTDB taxonomy): Bacteria > Pseudomonadota > Gammaproteobacteria > Burkholderiales > Burkholderiaceae_D > Herbaspirillum. The sequence goes on from JAATFN010000014.1 coordinate 9,813, forward strand.
ATATCGGCAACAATTACTGGCGTCGAATATTGCCAATGCCGATACACCCCATTACAAAGCACGCGATATAGATTTCGCCAATACCTTAAAAGAAAAACTTGGCCTTGTACATACTTCAGACAACGTTTCCAAGAAACTTGCATTAACGAAAACTTCTCCGGCACACATTCCTCCTCTTGAATTAACGCTGACATCAGCGATGCATCTGCATGGAAAGAATGATGATAGCCAAAAGAGTGCTAAAAAATCCGAAGAACCATTATATCGCGACATTATTCAAGGCAGTGTCGATGATAACACTGTCGATATGGATGTTGAGCGTAATAATTTTACAGATAATGCCATTCGTTATGAAGCTGGGATTACTTCGGTCAGCGGCCAGATTAAATCAATGTTAAATGCAATTCAACCAGGCTAATTATTATGTCTTTATCCAATATTTTTAATGTTGCCGGTTCTGCGATGAGCTCACAGTCATTACGATTGAATACTGTTGCCAGTAATATCGCCAATGCTGACAGTGCTACCAGTACCAGTGGTACACCATATCGTGCAAAGCAAGTTGTTTTTGAAGCTGTGCCGTTTGGAAAAATAGAAGCAAGTGGGGTTCGTGTGAGCCAGGTTGTCGAAGATCGCGAACCACCAAAGTTAATGTACGATCCAAAACACCCGTTGGCTGATGACCACGGGTATGTTGCAATGCCGAATGTCAATCCTGTAGAAGAAATGGTCAATATGCTTTCCGCATCGCGTTCTTATCAGACCAACGTTGAAACGATGAATGCCGCGAAAAGCATGTTGTTAAAAACACTCACTATTGGTCAATAAAAAGGATAAAACATGGCTGTATCTACCGAACTGTTAACTGCGATGAATGGTACACAAAGTACGGATACGACATCTAGTCTTGATGATAATAGTGCCGATGCGATTCAAAAGCGCTTTTTGACGATTTTGCTCGCACACTTAAATAATCAGGATCCAACCAGTCCACTGGAAAATGCAGAGTTGACGTCGCAATTGGCACAATTGTCGACAGTCTCGGGCATTGAACAATTGAATTCATCGTTAGGTTCACTCATGAGCGAGATGCAGACAGCGCAATCACTGCAGTCTGCCAATATGATAGGACATAGTGTATTGGTTGCCGGCAATAAAGTGGTGTTGGGTTCGACGACGACGACAGAAGAAGTGACTGATGCAAACGGTGATACAGTCGAGGAGGATGTCACGGTACATCAGGGTGTACTTGGTCTGAATCTGGCGTCGAAGGTTGATAAGCTCAATGTATCGATTCGCGATGCATCCGGTAAGGAAGTTCAAATGGTCGATCTTGGTACACAAGATGCTGGTGTGTTGCCTGTGTTATGGGATGGCAGCACCAAAGATGGTGGTTGGGCACCTGATGGAGATTACACATTTAATGTGACAGCGTCTTATGAAGGTACATCGGTGAGTGCACAAACATTGTCGTTTGGAGTTGTAGGTAGTGTGACGACAGCCACTAGTGGCGTCAAACTGAATATTACAGGTCTGGGTCCTATTGATGTCAAAGAGGTTGTGCAGATTATCTAATACCTGTTGTTAGCGTGGTTATTCTGGGGAGAGTGAAATGGGTTTTCAACATGGTCTAAGCGGTTTGATGGGAGCCTCAAAAGACTTGCAGGTCATTGGTAATAACATTGCCAATACCAGTACAGTCGGCTTTAAGCTTTCTAATGCGCAATTCTCGGATCTGTATGCAAAATCAATGAACCTGTCGGGTACATCTCCTGGTGGTATCGGTGTGGCAGTAGCTACGATCGCACAGCAGTTTACGCAAGGGGACCTGGTATCAACAGCCAATCCGCTGGATCTTGCGATTAATGGCGACGGTTTTTTTCGCATGGTAAGAGATCCGTCGAACAATGTCGAAGCACTGTATACCCGCAATGGTCAGTTCACAATGGACAAAGACGGTTATATCGTCAACAAGACAACAGCAGGTGGTGCTTACCTGACTGGTTGGCCAACAGGTGTTAAAGGTGGTGATCCGACGCCAATTCGTATTAATACAGGAACTATTCCTGCGACATTGACGACAGAGGCGGAAACAAAAGTCAACCTGGATTCACGTGTGGAAGTCATCGACCAGTTGATCACACCATTCGATATTAACGATCCTGAGTCTTACCATGATGGTTCTGGTGTGACTGTCTATGACAGTTTGGGTAACACCTATAATGTGCAAACTTATTATGTGAAAACATCGACAACTGCGTTGCCACCAACGAGTACGTGGACTGTATATGGCACAGTCGATGGTATACCGACACCGGAAATTATCCCACCTGCGACTGCCCACCTTCCGTTGGGAACATTGACGTTCGATGCGACGGGTGTATTGACTACAGTACCTGCCGTGTTCAACGTGAACATCATTCCAAAACCAGGTGCTGCAGCATTTGTTGTGGCTGTCGACTATGCAGGCAGTACGCAGACCGCGGAAGATTTTGTCAATATCGACCAGACGCAAGATGGTAATGCGCCAGGTATTTTGTTGAATTTCGGGGTTGCCACCGACGGTAAAATTACCGGTAGCTACAGTAATGGTGAATTCAGGGAGTTGGGGCAAGTCTTGTTGGTTAATTTTGCTAATCCCAATGGATTGACACCACAAGGCGACAATGTCTGGCGTGATTCTGCACAATCGGGTGAGCCGGTCATCAACATTCCTGGACGGGGTCGATTTGGCACATTGCGTTCAAGTACTGTGGAAAGTTCGAACGTCGATATGACGGTTGAGCTGGTGAATATGATTATTGCCCAGCGTGTTTATCAAGCGAATGCACAGACCATCAAAACGCAAGATTCGGTGATGAATACACTGGTCAATTTACGATAATCTGTCTTATAAATATTGACATCATGTGCATGGTGCAGCTCATGCACTATGTGCATACATGGGATATAAGGGGTAGAAATGGATCGCTTGATCTATACCGCAATGTCCGGTGCCAAATACACGATGGCGCAACAGGCAACTGTCAGCAATAATTTGGCAAATGCCACAACAAACGGCTTTCGCGCGCAATTAAATGCATTTCGTGCAGCACCTGTTATTGGCGACGGTTATCCGACACGTACATTTGTTGCAGATTGGACGAGTGGTTGGGATTTTGCTGCTGGTCCGTTAAAAGAAACAGGTCGTGCGCTAGATATTGCCATTGATGGTCCCGGATGGATTGCGGTGGAGTCGTCCGATGGTTCTGAAGCATATACACGTGATGGTGGTCTAAAAGTCGACGAGAATGGTTTTTTAAGAACACAGACCGGTTTTAATGTATTGGGTGATGATGGTCCGATTACGGTACCTCCTGATATGCGGGTCTCTATTGCGGCAGACGGTTCAGTATCAGCTATTGCACCTGATAACCCTATGGCGGAAAATGTTGTTGGTCGTATCAAACTTGTCAACCCCGATGAGAAGCTGTTAATCCGAAATGATGATGCCTTATTTCGTTTGCGTACGGGTGTTCCTGCAGAAGCGGATGCACAAGTACATATTGCAAGTGGCATGGTTGAGGGGAGTAATGTGAATGTGGTGGAGGCAATGGTCAATATGATCAATCTGTCGCGTCAGTTCGAACTACAAATGAAAATGATCAAGACCGCTGAAAGTGATGCGACAAAAGCGTCCCAAATTCTGTCAATCGGCTAATGCATATAAGCCTCTTCCGGAGACAACATGATTCGTTCATTGTGGATTTCAAAAACAGGTCTTGACGCACAACAAACGCAGATGGATGTGATTTCCAATAACCTTGCGAATGTCAGCACCAATGGCTTTAAACGTCAACGTGCCGTATTCCAGGACTTGTTATATCAGACAATTCGTCAGCCTGGTGCACAATCGTCACAGCAAACACGCTTGCCTTCAGGTCTTCAGATCGGTACAGGTGTACGTCCTGTTGCAACTGAAAGCATGTTTACACAAGGTAATCTGAGTTTTACCGGCAATGCGAAAGATATGGCTGTTAACGGTGACGGTTTTTTCCAGATCATGATGCCGGATGGACGTATCTCGTATACACGTGATGGTGCTTTCCAGACAGATAATCAGGGACAGATTGTCACAGCAGGTGGTTATTTGCTGGAGCCTGCGATAACAGTGCCAATGGAAGCACAAAAAATGACGATTACCCGTGAAGGAACGGTGACTGTAACGATGCCCGATACAATTGATGATCTCGAAATCGGACAAATTCAGCTGGCGAATTTTATCAATCCGGCCGGTCTTGAAAAACGTGGAGAGAATCTTTTTTTTGAAACGGCAGCGTCAGGGGCACCTGCAATCGGTGCGCCGGGTGAAAATGGTCTGGGCAATGTCTGGCAACAATACGTAGAAACATCCAATGTGAATGTTGTTGAAGAGCTTGTTACGATGATTCAGACGCAGCGTGCATACGAGATCAATAGTAAATCGATTACGACTTCGGATCAAATGCTGGCTAAACTGGCTCAGATGTAATTGGTCTCATTCATGAAGGACAACGGGATGACAAGAAGTAAGTATGGCCGGATTGCCATGTTAGGGATGCTGTTGATGGCAGGTTGTACAGTTGTACCTGATTCGATTGTCGAAACCCCGTTTAAGGCCAGGCCGCAAACCGCTTCCTATCCTGCACCGACTAACGGATCGATTTTCCAGTCGACAGTATATCGCCCCTTATTGGAAGACCGCCGTGCACGTTTGGTCGGTGATACATTGACGATCCTGATCAATGAAAAAACCAGTGCGGGTAAATCTGCCGGTAATTCGGCAAGCAAAACCGGGAATGTCGAAGTCGGTGTACCTACGATTTCAGGAACAACAATCGATTCACTGTCAGCAAGTGCTACTAGTAGTCATAGTTTTGCAGAAAAAGGCGCGGTAACTTCCAGTAATAACTTTACTGGTACGATTGGCGTAACCATCATTGATGTATTACAAAACGGTATTTTACTTGTCAGCGGTGAAAAACAGGTTGCATTTGATAAAGGGGTGGAATATGTCCGCTTCTCTGGTCTAGTCAATCCTGATGATATTACTACCGGTAACCAGGTATCCTCAGCGGCAGTCGCAGATGCAAAATTTGAATATCGCACTAGTACACGTGTTGATATAGCAGAATTCATGTCGTCGGTAGCGCGTTTTTTCTATAGCTTGTCACCGTTCTAAATTCATTTGGGACTTTCATGTCGATTTTGAAAGCGTTCTTGTTGCGATTGTCCGTATTGATTACATCTATCGTGATTGTTTTCGGTATGGGACTGCTGCCTGTCGTACACGCCGAACGTCTGAAAGATCTAGCAAGTATTCAGGGCGTACGCCATAACCAGTTAGTCGGTTATGGTCTGGTTGTTGGCCTTGATGGTAGTGGTGACCAGACAACACAAACACCATTTACGGTGCAAAGCGTGATCAGTATGTTAAAGCAGTTGGGTATTAGTCTGCCTGCAACAACAAACAATATGCAGTTGAAAAATGTGGCAGCAGTTATGGTAACAGCGAGTTTGCCACCATTTTCGCAGCCTGGACAGAATCTGGACATTACCATCTCGTCTATTGGTAATGCTAAAAGTCTGCGTGGGGGGACGTTGTTGATGGCACCATTAAAAGGTGCCGATGGTCAGATTTATGCGATGGCGCAAGGTCATGTTTTGGTTAGTGGTGCCGGTGCTGGTGCTGCCGGGAGTCGTACTACGGTCAATCATTTGAGTGTAGGGCGTATTTCGGGTGGTGCAATTGTCGAACGTGCTGTACAAACGACATTGGGTGATGGTGATTCGATATTTCTGGAATTAAACGACAACGATTTTTCAACCGCAAGCCGTGTGGTCGAAGCGATTAACAAAAATTTTGGTGGCGAAATTGCGATTGCCCAGGATGGACGTGTTATCCGTGTGCGGGCCCCAGAGGCAAGCAGTCAGCGAGTGGCATTTTTGGGGGCATTGGAAAACCTGAATGTCACACCGGGAAGATTGGCTGCAAAAGTAATTTTGAATGCACGTACCGGTTCTGTCGTGATGAATCAATCGGTGACACTTGAGGCGTGTGCGGTGTCTCACGGTAACTTGTCTGTGGTGGTGTCAACCAATAATGCGGTGAGTCAGCCCAACCCGTTGACAAACGGTCAGACGGCCCCTGTGCAAAATGCGCAGGTTGCGATTAAGAGCGAATCCGGCAAAGTCATGATGTTACCCGGAGGTGCTTCTTTAGCCGATGTTGTGCGTGCGTTGAATGCAATTGGTGCAACACCACAAGATTTATTAGCGATTTTGCAGGCGATGAAAGCTGCTGGATCGTTACGTGCAGAGCTCGAAATTATCTAAGGTGCATAGATGGCTAACTCGGTGAATGTGACAAGTGGTTCAGGTGGCTTGGCAATTGATGCCAATAGCTTAAATAGTTTGCGCACGTTGTCTAAAGACAGTCATTCTGAAGAAGCGTTAAAAGGTGCTGCTAAACAGTTTGAAGCGATATTTTTGAACATGATATTGAAAAGTATGCGAGAAGCAACACCAAGCGAAAGCCCGTTTGATAGTGAGCAAAGCAAGATGTTTTTATCGATGCTGGATCAGGAGCTGACACAAAAACTGGCTGATCGTGGTATTGGTCTGGCAGAAGTACTGGTACGCCAATTATCGCAAAACATGCGTCAAACTTCTGAAAAAAACGAACAACAGCTACAGGAAAAAGGTGTGTTGACACCTTCTGTACAAGTACCGTTACGCCAAGTGGATATTGAAAAATATTATCAGGGCAGTATTCGTTCTTCAAGTGTTGAATCGACCGAACGTGCCTTCGATCAACAGTGGCAAGAACAAAAAGAATAACTGGCGCATGTGACAGTATGAATATTTTGTAAGCTGTACTTGAAAACAGCTTGAGTAAAAAGGCACGTGCCATATTAGTCGTATTGCCTGAGAGCAATATGCTTGATCATAGTTCTGCAGTGTATTAATGACATAAAAGACGGCAGGATGAGGAGGCACAGGACTAAAGTTTCATGATTTCTTGCCGTTGATATAGATATTCCACTAAAAACAAAAGTGACGCCATGCCTAGTATATTCAGTATTGGACTAAGCGCCTTGTCTGCTGCACAGGCAGCCCAGGCAACAACCAGTCACAACATTGCCAATGCCGCTACTGACGGTTATAACCGCCAGGTAACTGTGCAGGCAACAAATGGTGCTGTGGCTTATGGATATGGCTTTATCGGCATGGGTACCCAAGTTGTCGATGTCAAACGTATCTATAACGAATTGTTAGCCAAGCAAGTCTTATCTTCGCAAACTTCTGCCAGTTACTATACTGAATACTATGCAAAAATTAGCCAGTTAGACGATATTGTTGCCGACACGGATGCCGGTATGTCACCGGCATTGCAAGATTTTTTTACCAACCTGGAAGAACTGACGACTCATCCGAATGCAGATGGATCACGTCAGACAGTATTGTCAGGTGGACAGACTTTGGTTGAGCGGTTTCATAGTTTGAATACAGTCATATCGCAAAGTTATACAACGATTAATGGTCAGGTGACGTCGGGGGCGGTGTCGCTCAATTCCTATGCGACAAAAATTGCCGAATTGAATAAAGCGATTATCAGAGCAGAAGGTGCAAGTCAGCACGCGCCAAACGATTTACTGGATCAGCGTGACCAGTTGATTACCGAATTGAACAAGCTGGTTAAAGTCACGACCTTGAAAGAAACGAATGGTAGCCTGAGCGTTTATATGGGTAGTGGCCAGCCATTGGTCATGGGGACAGATAAAGCGACGATTACAGCAGTCTCGTCTGTGGACGATCCGACACGTTTACAACTGGCTTATAAATTTAAAGATAATCCCGATCCGATTGTCATTCCCGACAAGTTGTTCAAAGGGGGTAGTATTGGCGGTATTCTTGAGTACCGTTCAAAGACACTTGATTCTGCACGCAACCAGTTGGGGCGTGTTGCTACAGCACTAGCGATGTCGTTTAACGAACAGCACAAATTGGGTATCGATCAAAACGGTTTACAAGGACGTGACTTTTTTACCATACCTGAACCTACTGTCGCCGCTAGAACGACGAATTCTCCAACAGCCAGTTTGACGGCAACGATTGCCGATTACACACAACTTGCTGCAAGTGACTATCGTGTTGATTACAACGGCACTATGTATACGATCACCCGCTTGTCGGACAATACAAAAACACAGATTATTCCGCCGGCGACGTTTCCGGTCACAATTGATGGTGTCGAATTTTCTGCGCCAACGATGGCAGCCGGTGATGTATTTACTGTCAAGCCTACTGCATATAGCGCCGGTCAGATCAAAATGGCCATTACCAACACGCAGGATATTGCAGCAGGTACACCGATTGTGACTTCAGCACAAAATGTCGACGAGATGGGACTGGTCACAACGGGCAATACCGGTAGTGGTGCGGTCACGTCAACATCCATTGACAAGGCGACTTTTGTGCCAGGTTCAACGCAGACATATACCTATAATGCAGGTAATATCCAGTTGACGCCCGCAGGCCCCGTTACTGTTACAACCCATCTTGGGCAAACAACAACCTATGCAGCAGGTGCTGCGTTTCCTTATTCGGAAGGTTCGACCATTACAAGTGGCGGTGTGAGTTTTCTCTTAAGCGGCACACCTGCTAACGGAGATACATTTGTATTTAGTCCGGTTGCTGCGAACTCGGGTACAGGTGCCATTAGTGCAGGTACTGTTGATGAAGATTATTTTACGACACCGTTGCCAACCGGTACAAAACTGGATTTCCAATACAATAGTGCAACCAATACACTTACACCGTCGGCATCCGTTGGTACGGTTGTGGTCACCCATGCAGATGGTACAACGACAAACTTTGCAGCAGGTGCGCCGATTACTTATATTGAAGGTGATACCTTGACAACAGGTGGTATCAGCTTTACGTTGACCGGGCGTCCTGACAATGGTGACAAGTTTAGTGTTGCTTTAAATGTGGATGGTTCAGGTGACAATCGTAATGCCTTATTGCTGAGTGACTTACAGACGAAGGATACGATCGGTAAGACGACGTATCAGGGATCTTACTCTGCAATGGTCAGTTTTATCGGTAACAAGACAAAGGAAATTGAAGTGCTAGGTAGTGCTGAAGATGCACGATTCGCCTCTCTATATGCACAACAGCAATCCGAGTCTGGCGTCAACAGTGACGAAGAGCTGGCAAATATGATTAAAAACCAGTATGCCTATCAAGGTGCTGCAAAAGTGATTCAGGCAGGGAGTGATATGTTTGAAACAATTTTCGGTATTAGTTAAGATCTATAAAGAGAGGCTGCTATGCGTGTAAGCACAAATATGATATTTGATACTGGTTCAAAACAGCTCACTACGATGCAAAGCCAGTTATTGAAACTGAGTCAGCAAGCAGCGACTAACCAGCAGGTATTGGTACCATCGGATGACCCTATTGCATCTGCACGCGCCTTGGACTTGTCACAATCAGAAGCATTAAACAAGCAATATGCAACAACCCGTGATACGGCGTTAACTGCTTTATCGCATATCGACTCCAAAGTATCGCAAACAACTAATTTGTTTAGTGATGTCAGAGCAATGGTGATTGCTGCTGCAAATGGCTCTTACTCGAATGAAGAACGTAAAAACCAGTCGGAAGAATTAGAAGGACGACTGGAAGAACTCCTGGGTTATGCCAATGAAGAAGACGGCTTGGGTAATTTCCTGTTCTCGGGCTTTCGCTTCAAGACAGAGCCCTTTGTAGCCGATGAACACGGCAATATTACCTACCGTGGTGACCAGGGTGTGCGTACATTGCAAGTAGACTCCAATCGTGAGATGGGTGTTGCATTGCCTGGCTCGGACATTTTTCAAGGTAAGGGCGAGGACGCCTTTAAAACATTGCAAGAATTAATTGCAGCGTTGGCAACACCTGCAACTGAGGAAAGTAATAAAGCCGATGCAGAAAATGCAGAAGCATTGCCAGAGTATATTGCCTATCAAACTGCAAAAGATTTGCTGGATAACACGGATCCGTTTGATCCGGCTTATGCCGGATTACGTCAGGACGCGAACAATAAAGAAGAAGCCTGGAATATTGCGGAAGCCAAACGTATTCCTGTGTCAGGTAGTTTAAAAGATCTGTACAACAAGTTGGGTGTGGCAGGAACACGTCTGGACAATTTAATCGACAATGCAGGTAAGGTATCGGCTGAAGTCGGTTCGAAAATGAAAGAGCTTGAAACACTGAACAGTGTCGGTACGTTACGCGATGAAATTTATACGAAAGAGGCCAATGATTTACTAGGTCGTAATCCAGAAGATTGGGCTGATTCGATCAGTCGTTTAAATTTGCAAAAAACCTATCTGGAAGCGGCACAGAAAATATTTATTTCGACAACAGATCTGACA
>JAATFN010000069.1 GCA_015655165.1 Betaproteobacteria bacterium
CCAACAGTCACCCCGAGTGTGATCAATTTACCGACAACCGGCAAATCGGTAGCACCGCCTGCAGACTACATCCAGATCTCCTTGCAGCCCAATGCAAAAGCCACAATTGGCGTGTCCAAACATCAAGGTGCACCGGTCAAAACCGAAACAGCGAGAAACCGCCTGGACTTGATTGAACGGATGCAAGCACTACAAAGCGCCAATAAAGATCTGGCGGTCATGATTTTTGCCGACAAAGATATTAAATATGATGAAGTGGTGTATGTCATTTCAGAAGCAAAAAAACTAGGCTTTCAACGCGTTGGATTGGCGACAAAATAAATGGCTGGCAGAGTACCTCACGCAGTACCAGATAAACAAAACCGCTGGCTCCCAGTTACGCTAGCGGTCATTGTCCATTTTGCCTTGTTTGCGTTCTTCTGGATCGGTATTCAATGGCAAAACGAAGTGCCCTTAGCCGTCGAAGCAGAAATCTGGGATATGCAATACAAGGAAGCAGCACCACGCCCCGAGCCACAACCGGAACCCGAACCGGTGAAGGAAGAGCCGCAACCTGAACCCAAGTCAAAACCGGCAGAAGCGCCCCCTGTACCGCCGAAGGAGGTCGCGCCTCCTGCAGAAAATCCTGACATTGCGCTGGAAAAAGAAAAGAAAAAGAAAGAAGCGGAGCGCAAGGAAGAACTACGTAAAGAAGAATTACGTCAAGAACAAGAGAAAAAAGAGCTCCTGAAAAAACAGGAAGAGGAAAAACTCGCCAAGCAAAAAGAGGAGCAAGAGAAGAAAGAACTCGAGGAAAAGAAGAAAACGGAAGAAGAAGCGAAGAAAAAAGCGGCCGAGGATAAGAAAAAAACCGACGCAGAAGCAAAACAGAAAGCAGCCGACGCCAAAGCGTCCGAAAAACGCCATCAGGCCGAACTCCAGCGCATGATGAGTCAGGCTGGTGGCACAGGTACTGCCGAAAAAACCCAGGGCCCACGCGGCGCATCAAATTACGCCAGCAAGATCGCCGTCAAAATTCGCTCAAATACGGTATTTGACGTGCCTACTAATTTATCCAGTAACCCGGCGGTGGAGTATACTGTCGACTTGTTACCTGATGGTTCTGTACGTAACGTTAGAAAGACAAAATCGTCAGGGATAGATGGCTTTGATGAAGCGGTTGCTCGCGCGATTGAACGATCACAGCCATTTCCAGCTGATACAGATGGAAAAGTACCAAACAGCTTTAATATTATTCACAGACCGAAAGACCAGTAACGAATGATTAGTATGCTCCGTAAACTCGCCATCGCTACCTTCGCCCTTCTAGGATTTGTATTTATTTCCACAGCACATGCTCAACTGCGTGTAGAAATTTCAGGTGTTGGTGCCAGCCAGATTCCGATTGCCATTGCTTCCTTTGCCAATGAAAGTATTGCACCTGAACGTGTGACAGATATTATCAAGGCAGATCTGACCAGCAGCGGCATCTTTAAAATTGTGAGCACCACCGACATTTTGTCAGAGTCTGCTCCTATCGAATTTGCCGATTGGAAAGCAAAAGGTGCGGATGCACTGGTTATCGGCAGCGTACAGCAGTTGGCTGACGGACGCTTTGATGTGCGCTACCGCTTACTGGATAACATTAAAGAGACACAATTATCCGCATTCTCGATTGGCACCCAAACTGCCATGCTGCGCTTGACCGCCCACAAGATCGCTGATGACATTTACGAAAAACTGACAGGTGTGCCGGGTATTTTCTCGACCAAGATCGCCTATATTGCCAAAGTCGGCAAGCAATACCGTCTGGAAATAGCCGATGCGGACGGTTACAACAATCAGACTGCATTGCGCTCGCAGGAACCAATCATCTCGCCGGTCTGGTCCCCAGATGGCACAAAAATCGCCTATGTATCGTTCGAAATGCAAAAACCGGTTATTTACGTCCAGAACTGGCTGACCAAGCAACGTACGCTAGTGTCGAACTTCAAAGGGAATAATTCGGCACCAGCCTGGTCTCCAGATGGCTCACAATTGGCCGTTGCCCTATCGCGCGACGGCTTGTCCCAGGTCTATATAATGAATGCCAATGGTGGTGGCTTGCGCCGTATTACCAATACGTTCGGTATCGAAACCGAACCACGCTTTTCTCCGGATGGCCGCACCTTGTATTTCACGAGTGACCGCAGTGGTGGCCCGCAAATTTACAAATCCGATTTATCCAGCAGCGAGGCACGCCGCGTGACTTTTAGCGGCAGCTACAATATTAGCCCGCGGGTGTCACCAGATGGAAAAACATTGGTGTATGTTTCCCGTAGGGAAGGAAAATTCCAGATCTATTCACTTGACCTTACCAATGGCCAAGAACAACGACTTTCAGACACAAGTAGAGATGAAGCGCCGAGTTTTTCACCAAACGGCAAATACATCATGTATGCTACTCAATATGACCGTCGCGGCTCTTTGGCCATTGTGTCTATTGATGGTCGGGTGAAACAACGTATAACTACCCAGGTAGGCGATATCCGTGAGCCGACTTGGGGTCCGTTTATGAAGTAAAACCACTCAGATTTATTCACAAAGGAGCTTTAAAAAATGCGCTCATTACCATCACTAGCCTTAATTTTATCCAGCGTTGCATTGCTGGCAGCATGTTCGTCCACAAAAGTAAGCGAACCAGCACCGGTTGATAACAAATCAACTGGTAGTGGCGCAAGTTCTTCGCAAGTTGGTTCAGGTTCGTCCTCTGTTGATCCATTGAACGATCCAAACAATATTCTGTCCAAACGCAGCATTTATTTCGACTTTGACAGCTATGCAATCAAAGACGAATTCCGTGCTGCTGTTGAAGCGCATGCACGTTACTTGTCAGCAAACAAGAACCGTCACATCGTTATTCAAGGTAATACAGATGAACGCGGTGGCTCAGAATACAACTTGGCACTCGGTCAAAAACGTGCTGACGCAGTCCGCCGTGCACTGACATTGCAAGGTGTTACTGATTCCCAGATCGAAGCAGTCTCTTTCGGTAAAGAAAAACCAAAAGCAGAAGGCAGCAACGAATCAGCATGGGCACAAAACCGTCGCGCTGACATCGTTTATTAATCAATTCTGAAATGCTTGTGTTGAACATATCATCTTCAACTGCAGCGGCTATTTTAGCCGCTGCTTTTTCCCTCCCCTTAACAGCCCACGCCGCACTCTTTGGTGACGATGAAGCGCGTAAAGCAATTCTTGAATTGCGTGGACGACTAACACAAATCGAACAAGATCTCGCTAGCAAAAGTAGTGCGAATAATGCAATTTCGCTCGCTGAAAAGAACGACCGCTTGTTGCAAGAAGTCGCACAGTTACGTGGTCAGGTTGAAGTACTGACACATGAACTGAGTTCAACGCAACAACGTCAAAAAGATTTCTATGTCGATCTGGATACCAGATTACGTAAACTGGAACCGCAACAAATTTCTGTTGGTGGCAAAGAATTCGTGGTCGTCGCTGAAGAACAAAAAGCGTATGACGCCGCACTCTCCCAATTTAAAGCCGGTGACTATAAAGGTGCTGCAACTGCGTTCTCCGCTTTCGTTACCAAATACCCTGAATCAGGTTATGTCCCATCGGCGCAATACTGGCTTGGCAACGCACATTATGCGCAACGCAATTACAAGAATGCGATTGCAGCACAAGATGTGATCGTTAAAAAATATCCGGACAATCCGCAAGTGTCGGATGCATTGCTGAGTATCGCAAGTTCGTACATCGAATTAAACGACAAAGTGAATGCAAAAAAAACATTGCAAACACTCGTGACTAAATATCCGGAAACATCTGCTGGCCAACGCGGAAAAGAGCGCTTGTCATCACTCAAATAACATTCAGTTTTTGGATATATTCAAACTTATCCGAGAGAAATGTTTGACAGAGGAAATAGAGTCCCCTATAATAGCGGTCTTTCGGGTCGTTAGCTCAGCTGGTAGAGCAGCGGACTTTTAATCCGTTGGTCGCAGGTTCGAATCCCGCACGGCCTACCA
>JAATFN010000088.1 GCA_015655165.1 Betaproteobacteria bacterium
GGCATGGTGTTCCAGAATTTCAATCTGTTTCCCCACATGACGCTGATCGAAAACATCATCGAAGGGCCGATCCATGTTCTCAATAAACCGGCTGACGAAGTTCGTCAGATGGCAACCGAATTACTTCACCGTGTAGGTCTTGGTGACAAGCTGGATGTAAAGCCCACTAGGCTGTCCGGTGGCCAGCAGCAACGTGCTGCAATCGCCCGGTCATTGGCAATGAAACCCGAGCTGATGTTGTTTGATGAACCCACTTCAGCCCTTGATCCAGAATTGGTCGGCGAGGTACTGGCCGTCATGCGTGACCTTGCCAACGATGGGATGACCATGGTCGTGGTCACCCATGAAATGTCTTTTGCCAGAGAAGTCGCCAATCGGGCTGTCTTTATGGAAGACGGCCGTGTTGTCGAGGACGGCAGGACAGAGCAGATTTTCTCGGCGCCAAATAATCCCAGAACCAAATCGTTTCTCTCCCGTATTAATCGTTAATAAAACAATCACTTTTACCAAGGAACCATCATGTTTAAGAAGAGATTTGCTTTTGTACTTTCAGCTATTGCTTTCTGTATTGCAGCAGTAAGTTCCGCACATGCGGCCGGTGAACTGGATCAGATTTTAAAACGTGGAGAGTTACGTATTGGCTACATTCCCTCTCCACCAGGTACACAGAAAAATCCGGCTACCAGTGAGCTGACCGGATTTTATGTCGACATGGCAAAGTCGATCGCTGCTGACATGAACGTCAAGCCAGTTTTTGTCGAGACTACCTGGGCCAACTTCGTGGCGGGCCTCCAGGCAAAGCAATTTGACATCTCCATCGGTGCTACCTTTGCGACCGTCAAACGTGCCATGGCTGTGGATTTCACAACCCCGCTGTTTTATCTGGGTAGTGTTGCGGTAGTCAAATCCGGTGAAACTCGCTTTAAGACACCAAAGGACATGGACAAGCCCGAGATACGCATCGCCGTGATCCAGGGAACCGCAGCCGAAGACTACGTGCGCCATACCATGCCTAATGCGAAGATCGTTTCGCTCGCCGGTGGCAACTTGGCGGCAGGTTTTGTCGAAGTTGCTTCGGGCCGCGCAGATGCCAGCTTTGAAGATGCATTTACTGCTGCACGCTTTGTGGAACAGCAGCCGAGCACCAAGGTGATTTTCTCGGAAAAGCCGGTGTTCTTCCTTCCGATTGCCTGGACCGTGAAAAAAGGCAATACCGAGTTACAGGATGTCTTCAATGTGGCGATCCGCAATTTGATCTTGTCGGGTCAGATGAATGAAGTTGTTGGCAAATACCTGAAGGGCGGTCGCTATATCGATAGCCCGAACTTGCAGGAATTTCCAAAGTAATCACCTAAAACCGCTACAGATCACAGAGAGGAACAAGCATGCCGTCATATCCAAGTTGGGAACAGACACTCGCCGGGAAACACTGGCGTAACGTACATTTCCCCCGTATCCGCGAAGATACGCCGACATTCCTAGGTGTTCCTTATGCGATCGATGAATCAGATATTCAGGGAGCTGACGTCGTTATTATCGGCGCCCCGTTCGCTGCCGGGTGGGGCAAAAAGTATAGCGGTGTGGACAAGGCAGAATGGCTGGCTGCTACTACCCGAGTACGCCAACAGTCCATTCGTTACCGCGGTGGTTACGTACAGGAACTCGATCTGGATGTCTTCGAACATCTGAGGGTAGTCGACTACGGTGACATTCCGATACCGCTGGAGGCGAGTTACGAAGGTACCGTCGAACACATTCTGGCGGCACAAGAGTTAGTCGAGATCCGCGTAAAACAGGCATTGAATGCCGGTGCTGTGCCGATTGTGATCGGACAGAACTCGCCAGTTGCCTCCTACGCAGTGGGCCGCCCGATTGCCCAGCATTATAGTGGCACGATTGGCATGGTCAGTCTGGATACTCATTGGGATTGCTGGCCTTATGACTGGGCTACCAAGAATGACAGGATTGCCGGATCGACAAACTGGAAGGACAAACTCTATCGCGATTGCCCTAATTTTTCCATCAGGAATCTGGTGGAGATTGGCGAGCGCGGCATGCTGGAAGATCCTGAGGTGGTTCGCCGTTTTGTACGCGAGGGGTGTTGCTTCATGCCGATGTGGAAGATTCGCACGGAACTGGGTATTGAAGGCGTGATCAAGAATCTCGATCATGCCTATAAGGATGCCGAGGCAGTGTATGCACACTTTGATATGGATGTGCTGGGTGGAGCAGGGCCCACCGATGGTGATATCTTGGGGGAGCTGGCAGAACCGATGGGCATGACGGATTACGAAGCTATCCGCATCGCTTATGAGACAGGGCGCCGTGGCTGCGCTGGCTTGTCCTTCCTGTGCATCCCACCGGGTTCTGCCGTTATGTACCGCGTGATCGTGTATGCCTTGACTTACTTCATGGCAGGGCTGGCACAGCGCAAGCGCGACCAGAGCACCGGTGCGTGAAATGCATAAAATACTGACCATCGATGCTGAACGAGTCATTGCATCCTTAAGAACTCTCGCCCGGTTTGGTGCTCAGGGAAAAGGAGTGAACCGGCCGGCGCTCTCAGTGGCCGATGTCGATTCGAGGAAGTGGCTTGCCAGCGAGATGGAAAGTGCCGGTTTGAATGTTGTGATCGATGCTGTCGGCAATGTCATCGGCAAGTCGGATGCTCCACGGGCTTTGCTTCTCGGTTCTCATACCGATAGTGTCCCGACTGGGGGCTGGCTCGATGGTGCGCTGGGCGTCATCTATGCGATAGAGACTGCACGGGCATTCAACACACAGTTCCCGGATGCGCAGATCGGTGTCGACACAGTAGCGTTTTCAGACGAGGAAGGCAGATATCTGAGTTGTCTGGGCAGTAAATGGTTTTGTGGTGAACTGGGCCAACAAGATCTCACCCGGTTTAACCACTCTGGCGTCGATTTCGCGCGCGCAGCACAGCAGGCAGGGTTTCCTCCCGATGTCGGGGCACACTTTGACACCGGACGTTACATCGCTTACTTCGAAGCGCATATTGAACAAGGTCCGCGTCTGGACAGTACGGGAGTCGATCTTGGCATCGTTACCGGGATTGCCGGCATGCGTCGCTACAAGATAGTCTTCAAAGGTCAGGCCGATCATGCTGGCACCACCCCCATGTCGGTACGCAAGGATGCCGGCATGGCCGCCTTTGAATTTGCGATTCGGCTTCAGGACCGCTTTGCAAGCATCGATGCATTGAACGCCGTATGGAATTTTGGTGCTGTCGAGTTTTATCCTGGAGTGGCAAATGTAGTGCCGAAAGAAGCGATTTTGACGCTGGAAACGAGAGACTTGCAATTGGATGTATTGGAGCAAATGCAAAACCAGTTGATCAATGCGATCGAAGGTGCTGATGGCCGTGGCGGCATCAGTATTGCTGTCGAACGGGTGGGTGATTTGCCACCGGCAATCATGAATTCACAATTGCTGGGTCATATCGAATCTTCAGCTGCAGCTGTGGTGAATGGGAAGTTCATGCGCATGCACAGCGGAGCGATTCATGATGCTATGGTACTTGCACGTCACGTACCTTCAGCAATGCTGTTCGTGCCCAGTATTGATGGACGCAGTCACGTCCCCATCGAAAATACTTCAGACAAGCATTTGATCATGGGGGCAGAGGTGTTTGCCAATGCGGTGCTTTCGATGGTGACAGGGTGATGAACAAGTTATTGCAGATTCTCAAAGTCTGTTTCAGCCCGCGCTCCGAAAAATCCGGTGACATATCATCCGTCGAAGTAAAGGCAAAGCTGGAACTTGCCACCTTATACCGTATGCTGGCTCATTTTCACATGAGCGATCTGATCGATACGCATATCTCGTGCCGTGTACCAGGTACAAACGACCAATTCTTGATCAACTCCTACGGGGTGCTGTTCCACGAGATGACGCCAGAAAACCTGGTCAAGGTCGATGTGAACGGACAAGTTCTGGATACGCAGCACAATCAGACCTTGCGCATTAACCGGGCCGGTTTTGTCATCCACTCCACAATTCATGATGCTCGACATGATCTTTCGTGCGTCATTCACACCCACACGCCGGCTGGTATTGCGGTAGCATGCCAAAAATCAGGCTTGCTACCGATCAGTCAGCATGCTCTTAAGTTCTACAACCGGATCGGCTATCACGATTACGAAGGAATCGCCCTGGATCTGAATGAACGTAAAAATCTTGAGGCCAACTTGAGACAGCATCAGGCCATGATCTTGCGCAATCACGGATTGCTGGTGGCGGGACGCACTGTGGCCGAGGCATTTTTGAATTTGATGTATCTGGAACGTGCCTGCCAGATTCAGGTCAATGTCACAGCGACGTCACAGGGTGATATTAATTTTCCATCGCCCGAGGTCTGTGAACGCACCGCTCGACAGTATGAAGAATCGGAGGGGCTTGATCACGCTGAATTAGTGTGGAAGTCCATGTGCCGATTGATAAACTAGTTTCCTGATTAGCACAATCTGGGCACATTTATACTCAGGAACGGTAACATACAGCCTTGAAATACAAGACGCCCGGTGCAGTGTATCGGGCGTCGTTGTTGCAATAAAATTTGTTAACCTGTTTTAGGACTGGATATGTGTAATTAGAGGTTTCTTTTAAATCGCACAGTGTGCGAGTCGTTTCAATCTTGTCTCGGTTCAGCGATCGTCAACAAAGTGAAAAAACAAAGGACTGAGCATTCTACCTGAAAGAACCATACATAATTCCAGTTCAATCGAGGCCGTCATTTCGTCACTGTCCGGCTTGTGCACATCGATATGTCAGCCAGTATTTTCTTGCAATGTATATGTGGAGAGCTGCTATCTGGCGATACACGTCCTTCATGTTTTGATTGGCTGTGTGGAGTGGCTCTCCGCTCAGATTTGAGTGGCGGGATGTTCTGCCAGTGGGATGAATTTATTCGTTGTTGTGTCTAGCGCATCAATTGAACCACTTTCAATGTCATAGACCCATCCATGAAGCGCCAGTTTTCCTTGAGCTAGGCCTAAAGCCACAGACGGATGTGTACGGATGTTGTTTAACTGGGCAATGACGTTTTCTCGTACCATACCATCAATGCGCTCTTGTTCAGATACATGTGGCCTGGATTCATTAATCATGCGCGCTGCATCAGCGTGACGCAGCCAGTTCCTGACTGCTGGCATGTGGTCCAGACATGCACAGGTAGCGACCGCAGTCATGGCACCACAATCAGAGTGGCCGCAAATAACGATGTCCGTGACTTTTAGCTGGGCAACTGCATATTCCACTGTTGCACTAACACCACCGGGTTCTGGTCCGAACGACGGAACGATATTACCGGCGTTGCGGATGACGAATAAATCACCTGGTTCACGTTGTGTGACCAGCTCGGGTACCATTCGGCTGTCTGAGCATGAAATAAACAATACCTCCGGTGCTTGACCAGAGGCGAGCGTCTTGAAAAGCTCTTTTCGTGCTGGAAAGACCTCTTGCTGGAATCGCAGAAAGCCGTTGATGATGTCGCGCATAAAGAAAATGTGGGTTGTGACCTAACCAACATTATCGCTCATAACGGCTATGAAGACTACCCTCGCCTTATTATTGGCTTTATTGACCGGCTAGTGCCGACCGTTCTACAAAAACATGCACCTGATCATTATGTAATGGTCTAATAGATCCGGACTTTAATTGAAGCGAGTATACTCGTCATGATAGGTAAAATAGCTTTAATAAATGAGTCTAGTGCAGCAAGATACAGCTTTTGCAGCATCGTATTTGCAGTGAATCTGATATGAATATACCTCCCAATGATCTACCCGAGCACCGACCTCTATTGCACAGAGGATGGCGTGTAGGCTACTTTTTGTTTGGTTGCCTGTTTTTGTTGCTGGGACTAATTGGCGCAGTATTACCGTTAATGCCAACAACGGTATTTCTAATCGCAGCAGCTTGGGCATTCGGTCGATCTTCGCCACGGCTTGAGCGATGGTTGCTTGGGCATCCAGCATGTGGCCCCATGCTCGTTGCATGGCGCAAAAATCGTGTGATACCACGTCGCGCAAAGGTGGCCGCATGCTGCGGAATGATATTCGGATTTGTCTTATTCTTAATCACATCTCAACCACGCTGGTGGTTGGCTTGTAGTGTCTTTGTGTGTATGTTTTTGATCGCCTTGTGGATTATCCGGCATCCGGAATCGATCAAAGCGTCAACAAGCCATCCATAGTGCGCAATGCGGTATGTTGTTGAGATACAACTAAAGACAAAAGGCCTTACGATCATTCGTAAAGCCTTTTGTCTTTTAGGGTTGATTGTAGACTACACATCCAATACAAGCCGGTTGGAGCGACAACCAGAACAACAAATCATCATTGTCTTGTTTCTGATATGTTCTGCTTCGCTACGTACCGCGTCACGGTGGATAGGTTCACCTTCTAATACTTTGACTTCACAAGCACCACACACACCTTGCTCGCATGAATACATGATATCGGCAGCAGTTTCCTTTAGTACTTCCAAAATAGATTCACCTGCACCGACTTGCACTTCAATACCGCTTTTTGCAAGAAACACCGTAAATGCGTCTTCGTTCGGTATGACTTCGACTGCACCGAATTTTTCGATATAAACCGCAGATTGTCGTGTTTGTAACAGATCATCCAACATGCGTTGTGGGCCACAGCAATAGATTTCAGATGTCTCTGGTAATGTATTGACGAGGGCAGACACGGTATCGTGCGAAGTATCTTCGGAATAATGCATGGTCACATTACGACGCATGCTGAATTCTTTCTGAAACAAGCCATGTAGCGGGGTACGGCACCAATAATGCAAATGTACTTCTCTGGAATCTCGTTCCAATGCATGCAAAAGAGAATAAATCGGTGTAATACCGATCCCACCGGCAATTAATGTTACTGCTTCGTTTCCCGCTCTAAGCGGGAAATTGTTACGTGGTAAACCGAGATTAAAGTGCATGCCAACACGTGCTTTCTCGTGCATCCAATGCGATCCACCACGGCTGTTTTCATCTAGCTTGACTGCAATCACATAGGATTTGGCATGCGTTAATGGCGTAATAAGCGAATATTGGCGAATCAATCCAGACGGCAGGTGTACATCGATATGCGCACCTGCATCCGGCACAGGAAATAGTTCCCCATCTAGTGGAATGAATTCGTAAAATACCGTATCAACAGCACCATAACGTATGGTTGAGAGCTGTGATCTGAGGGTTGTTGCCTGCATGATTGCAACCTCAGATTGTCCCATAGCTAACCCCCATATTGCGCAACCAGGTTCGGTACCTTTGTCCGAGTAGGTCGGTGCGGTGATGCAATTCCTGGCGCAAGTCGACAGGGATACGTTCAGGGCGTTGTGTATCGACAATCCAGCTATCTTGCGCGTAAACAATATCCTGACGCTGTTTGACTGCTTCATCGGTTGGTTGTGGATCAAAATTCATGGCGCAGCAAATACGTACGATACTGTGTTCTTCATCCACTTGTTGTGCTGTGAAAAATGTACAGAACCGGTCTTTTTCATTGCCTTCTGCAGCACGTGAGGGGTCGGAGATCACCACACGTTTTTTAAAATAAGCTACTAATGGTCTTAAGCACGTATAGGCATAATACGCGGTTACAGGAACCTGACGGGGATCTCCATATGGTTGTGTGACTTTAATTTCCGATGTGGATATTGTACCGTTATGTTCAAAAACGTCATAAGGTGGAATCGGATCTGGTTGATCGATTAAGCCATTGACACCTGCATGTACAAACGGAAAGTGTGTTGGGTCGATAAAGTTTTCCAGTGCACGATAACCGGATTTGAATTTGTAAGGGCCACACACCACTTTTTTATAACTCGGATCATCCCATTCGGGAAATTCCGGAAGATCAAACTCTGGTTCGCCAATACAGACCCACACCAAGCCATAGGCTTCTTTGACAGGATGCGGGATGGCGCGTGCTTTTTTCATGGGCACTTCATTGGGGGCTGCCGGCATCAATACACATTGTGCCGAACCGTCATAATTCCAGCCGTGGTATGGGCATACCACCTTGTCATCTTGAATAAAACCTTTCGATAGCCGGGCACCACGATGGATACATAAGTCTTCCCAGATATGGATTTGGCCGGATGTATCACGCCAACCAACAAGATCACGTTCGAATAAGGTAATCGGTAAAAGCGTGCCGGAAATAATTTCTTCGGATGATGCGACAACATGCCAGTCATTTTTTAGCACAGGATCCAACTCTTTTTCCTCGAGGGGGATTTTTTTTGGACAATTCATCTCGGTTCACCTTTCACACATATTTAAATAAAACATGATTGATATTTTCTCAGCATCGCAAGAAATACCTCACATTGCTGGTCTCTACATTACCCACCCAGATAAGCCCGACGGATATCGGGATTAGCAAGCATCTCTGCTGCGCTACCTTCTGTGACAATACGACCATTTTCTAAAAGATAAGCACGATCACACATTGCCAATGCGGCATAAGCGTTTTGTTCAACCATTAATACGGTTGTACCTTCTTTTCTGATCTCTTGAATCAATGCAAATATTTGCTCGACAATATTTGGAGCCAGACCCAATGATGGTTCATCAAACATGACCAATCTTGGCCGAGCCATTAATGCACGTGCAATTGCCAACATTTGCTGCTCGCCACCTGATAGCGTGCCTGCTACCTGATGTATGCGTTCCCGCAGGCGGGGAAATCTATCAAACATACGCTCCATATCCTGCTGGGCACGTTGTCGATCCATGCGACGGTATGCACCCATTTCCAGATTTTCTCGTACTGTCAGTTGCGGGAAAACACGTCTTCCCTCCGGACAGTGGGAGATACCACGATCAATAATGGAGGCAGGTGTTGCACCTGATATGAGATATCCGTCGAAATGGATTTTTCCACTTGTTAACGGTTCGAGACTACTGATGGCACGTAGTGTTGTCGATTTTCCCGCACCGTTAGCGCCAATCAATGTGACTAATTCTCCCTCGCGTACATGCAATGAAATATTGTCAACAGCTAATGTGGCACCATAATGTACAGTTACCTGATCAAGTTTGAGCATGTTGAATTCCTGAACCAAGATAAGCCCGAATGACTTCAGGATTGTGTTGAATTTCTTGTGGCTTGCCTGTTGCAATAAGGCGCCCGTAATTCAATACGACGATATGATCGGAAATTGACATCACCATATGCATGTCATGTTCGACTAATAACACTGTCACACCACTATGACCTATACGGCGTACCATATCTTTAAAGACTTCTGTTTCAGAAGGATTTAAACCGGCAGCAGGTTCGTCAAGCAGTAATACTCGTGGTTTTGCAGCTAATGCCAGTCCAACACCTAACAAACGTTGCTCACCATATGGCAAGTTGGCAGCGTTTTCTTCGGCACGTGCTGTAAGTCCCAAGAACGCCATTAATTCGTCTGCGCGTGCAAGCAATGCAGCTTCTTCACGTTGGAAAGCAGGGGTACGGAGTAAGGCTTGTATGACACCGGAACGACCTTGTAAATGTAATGCTGTCAGTAGATTCTCGCGTACAGTACAACCGGAAAAAACACTTGTTCGTTGAAAACTCCGTACTAACCCACGCTGAGCGATTTCTTCTGCTGCCATGCCGGTAATATCTTGTCCAAACAACGTCACACGACCAGCCGTTGGTCGCATATAACCGGAAATGACATTAAAGGTTGTTGTTTTTCCTGCACCATTAGGGCCAATCAAGCTGACAATTTGTCCAGCTTTCACAGAGAAATCGACTTGATCAACAGCAGTCAAACCCGAGATGCGCATTGTTACACCGGCTAATTCTAGTGCTGCGATGTCGTTTGTTTCACTCATACCGAATCTCCTTTTAATATAGGAGATCTCTGGTTTTTGCGTATGGAAAATAAAGTACCAAGACGGCGTGACAAGCTTCCTAATGAGGGAACGATTCCTTTAGGCATGAATACCAGTACAACGATCATCAGTAAGCCATAAAGCATCCATTGCACTTCTGGTGCCAACATGCCGCGCAATACTTCCGGCAAGAGGCCGAACAACAAACCACCTACGACTGGCCCTGCCAATGTGCCTTTGCCACCGACAATGACCATGATGACCATCGTGATTGTGAACATGAACAAGAAAACATCTGGATCGATAATGCGCACGGTATGCGCATATAACCCACCTGCAGCACCTGCAATACAGGCGGAGACAACGGCTGCAATACCCAGATAACTGGTGACACGAATACCAATTGAACGCGCTAGCGTTTCATTTTCCCGCAATGCGATCATTGCACGTCCGACACGGCTGTTTACTAATGCAGCTACCAGTAAATACGCCACAATCGCAACGCCTAAGACTAACCAGTAAATGCCAGCTTTACTTGTAATATCGACCACACCTTCATCAGGTAGCCAGAAAGTCAGCGGCGGGATACCGCTTAGTGCCATTGGGCCTTCTGTCAGATCTAACCAGTTTAAGGCGATCATGCGCATGACCTGAGCAAAACTGATCGTGACAATAACGAAATAGGATCCTCTTACCCGGAATGCTAGTTTTCCCAATAGGCAGCCAGCTAAACCGGATACAATGATGCCACCGATAAAAGATAACCATACGGGTTTGGGGCTGACGACCCAAGGCTCAGATAACCCTGGTAAGGTCAAATCAAAACCGAGTGACATCAATGCCGTGGTGTAGGCACCAATACCGAAAAAAGCAACATGGCCTAAACTTAACTGACCGGTATACCCCAACAATAAATTCAAACTGATTGCGGCGATAATAAAAATACCGGCCGATGAAACGACAGACAGGACATAAAAATCAGACCACCACAATGGCAATGTGATGAGTAGTAGTATGCATATGAGAAATGCGATGCGCTTCTTCATCAATTAACCCACCCTTTGCTTGGTTGTAAAAAGGCCTTGTGGACGGAATACCATGACGACCAAGATCACCAGAAAACCGATTGCGTCACGATAAGCAGTCGAAATGTAGCTGGCACCAAATTCTTCAACAAGCGCCAATGCAAAGCCACCTAGTGCTGCACCCTTCAGATTGCCCAAGCCACCCAGAATGACAATGGCAAATGCTTTCAGACTTGCCAAGTCTCCCATTGTCGGGTTCACCACAAATACAGGTGCCAATAGCGCACCTGCTACAGCGGCGAGACTGGATCCAAGTGCAAATGTCAGGGTATAAACACGCGAGACATTGACACCGACAATTTTGGCGGCATCTTTATCTTGAAATGTTGCCCGCATCGCTAAACCTAGACGTGAGCGTTCGATGACCATGTAAAAAATGACAAGCAGGATTAATGCAATACAAAGAACAAACATGCGAATGGGGGATATGGCGACAGGACCAAACACCAGGAGTTCTTGTGAGAATGGTGACGGGACTGCTTTGGCAATGCCACCCCACATAAGAAGCTCCGCATTTTGCATCACAATCATGACACCAATCATGATCAGCATTACTTCATCAATTGCCCCTAAATCGCGACGTCGAAGGAGTATGTATTCGATTATCGCACCTACACCAAGACCGATGACTGCAGCTAAAAATAATGCTGCGAAAAAATTTAAATTCAGTACAGAAACAACACCGTAAGCAATATAGGCTCCCAGTGTGTATAACTCACCATGCGCAAAATTAACAACACGCATGATGCCAAAAATAAGTGTCAAACCAATGCCCAGCAAGGCATAAGTAGAGCCAAGCACAAGGCCATTGAGCAAGTGTTGAAGAAACTGATCCATCTAAAAGCTCCCGGTCGGACGAACAACCGTCCGACCAATGTTTATGTTGTAACAGTAAAACTGTAAATAGATGCCCGCTTTACTTTACAGTGACGTTCCCATCTTTTAGTTCGACCACATACACATTCGGTTCTGCTTGCCCACTTTCCTTACCTGCAGGTCCTTCCTTGACGAAGGCGATATCGCCATTGACGCCTTTAATGTTTATTTTCCATAAAGCCTCACGAATTGCTGCAGGTTCAGCCTTACCCGCAATACGAATGGCTTCGGCAATCGTTAAAATGGCATCGTAGCCACGGAAACCTTCAGTTTGGCCAGAGAAATCCAGTTTGCGGACATTCCATTCATCTACATATTCTTTGGCAATCTGTGGATATTTGGCACGTTCAATTGCCCAAGGTGCAAAGAATAAGAGATGTTGACTTGCATAGCCTTTAGGGCCAGGTGTTTTCAATAAAGGTTCAGGGAATGAACCACCGGTTGTGATAATGCGTTGTGTAAGACGCTGTTCTCCAGCTTGACGGATTGCCAGAGTTAATTGCTCGATACCTGAAGTGACGATCAATGTATCTGCTCCGGTACTTTTAAGTTCGGCAAGTTGCGCAGACAAGTCTGTAGCGTCAGGCGTCATGGTTACTGTGCGCCCAATTTCAATGCCTTTATCTTCCAGCATTTTTTTAAATGCGACTGCAGCACCTAAGCCCCAGTCATTATTGACAGATAAGAAATCTACCTTTTTGATTGCTGGTGTATAGCTACTTAAGAGTTTCCCAAAAGCCAAGGCTTCCATTGAGGATGTTGGGCTGGTACGGAAAATCCAGGGGTTTCCTGCTGTTGTGATTTTTCCTGAAGAGGCTGTTTCAACAACCATCGGGACCCCATATTCGGTCAACTTCGGCATGACTGCCAAGGTAAAAGTCGAACTCCATGCGCCCATTAATACTGGTACTTTATCTTTTAAAATAAGTTTCTCTACTGAATTGACTGCCTCACGTGGATTGGACTTGTTATCTTCAATAATCAATTCCAGTTTTTTCCCCAGTACACCTCCCTTGCGATTGATAATATCCGCGGCAATTCTGGCACCATTTGTCACATAGGTACCTGATGCGGCAACCGAGCCTGTCAATGGCTCCGAAATACCAATTTTGATTGTTTCTTGTGCGGATGCAGTTAAAGCAATACAACTGGCAAATCCTGCAATTGCTAATTGCATTCCTACGGTTTTCTTAGTCCACATGAGATGTTCCTTTTCTGGGATAAATAGCTCGGGTTAATTAAGTGGCATACCACATAAATATTAAGCAATATGCATGCCATCAATGACTTGCATGAATCATTGTTATGATAGGGATGTGTGTGGAGTGGGACGAGCATATGGATGCACATTCTTATGCGGCAGCTTGCGCTATTGCTCATAAGAAGAGGTTTAAATCGGGGCTGTAAGTACCACGACCAATGAGGCCATATTGATTATCTTCATCCAGAATGGCGAGATTGACGAACGGGCGTATTTTGTTTTTGGTAATCAGCGCAGGATCTACGAGACCGGTGTTGGGATTACATACTTGCAGGCGATGTTGTTGCCAATCCTGAGGTAATGACACGTTCCAGTCACTGTATAAGGTGGGAGCACAATCAAGTATTTGTCCACCAAGCCCGCAAAAATCAATCACGGCACTGTCGCCGATTGCCCCCAATGCTTTTGTGTTGGCATGGTTGGCTGTGCGCATACCTACAGGTGGCAGTGCGGAAATGGTGCGCCATTCACAAGAACCGTGCATGCGTAAACCAAAATGTATCCCATTGCCACCAACGGCTGCAATGCCCTCGGTTTGCTTGCCCAATAACCAGCAGGATGCCGCCATCATAATCGGCAATACGAATCCAGGGTTAGACAAAACGGTTTTCTTCCTATTGTCTGGCAATGTGTGTAATGTATTTACCAGTGCCAGGTTTGCCGCATTTGTTCTGCCATGGCATTCATCGCCATGTTCGAGCGCATACGCAATAATTGGCGCTATCTGGATAGGTTGTTGACGTAATAATAAAGCCAGTTCATCAAAGGCGAATGTTGCAATTGATTGTAAAGATGCCCGTATTTCTTGTGATCCATTACCAAATCTTAATGCCGGTACACCACTTTCAACTAATGGTGCAAATGCTTTTCTGACATTGTCACCGACAACGGCAACAGGCATTGATCCGGATACAACTTGTGCTAATGGCGTTACAACGCCATAGTCTTGTGCCGGTACCAAGGTTATATCACCTTGTAATAGCATAGTGTGTGCAGTGGATTCGCTATCGGTAAATCCTTCATATAATATGGCTTGTGTTGCTGCTTGCATGATTGAAAAAGGAAGATCTCCCAGTAGGGGAGGGCCAGCATGGAAGAATATCTTTTTATCCAGTGCGGGAATCGCATCATGTAGCGGTACTACATCGTACCAATAAATCTCGGTGTATCGGTGTGCCAGATTAGCTAGCAATTCTTGTGTATTATTGGAGAGTAGATTGCTTTTTGAGTTAGGCATATTTTCTTGCATTAGGCTTCCTTATTGTCGGTTAACCAGTCAGAGAGCTGTCGTGCAATACCAATAACAATTTCATCGCAACCCTGTGCACCAATCAGTGAAAGTCCTAATGGTGCTCCACGTATGGCAATCCATGGTAGGCTGACTTGAGGAAGGCCGGCAAGACCTGCAATACACAACAATTGTTGCGACCTGCTACGTATGTCATCGACTTCCTGTGCTGAGGCAGCCAGAGAAGGAGCGACTGTTGGGACGGTTGGCAGTATGAGTACATGTCGCTCATCAGAGAGTAATCTTGCCATCAGTGATATCGCTTCTCTACGATAGTGCTGGGCTTGGGAAACATCGATTTCATTGATTGTTTTTGCATGTTCAAAACGTAGTCGCACATCTTTGCCAAGATCGTCTTTGTGTTGACTCACCCATTGCCCGTGTTGCAGCCATGCTTCGGATGCTTGCAATACCCGAAAAGCTTGTGCCCATGATTTGAGCGGCAACGCTTCAGAGAACACGTGGTATGCAAACTTTTCCTGCAGTTCTTCGAGTAAATCTTTGAAGCGTTCACTCACTGAAATGTCCAGTAATGACAAGAATGCGTCAGCTGTCGGGATAATGAAAATTGGATCTGCTGTTTGGGGTTGTGTATGCGCTAAAACACATAATATCTTTTCGAGATGTTGACCATTCTGTGCAAACCAGCCTACTGTATCAAAGCTATGTGCCAAGGTAAGGCAGCCGTTGGATGCAATGCGTCCATGTGTCGGGCGCATCCCCCAGATCCCGCAATAACTTGCCGGCAATCTGACAGAGCCCCCACAGTCGGTGCCTAATGCGATATCGGCAATGTCTGCGGCAACTGCAACAGCTGAACCAGATGATGAACCACCTGGAATGCGATCGGGACAAACAGGATTGGCAGGTGTTCCATAATGTACGTTGATACCGGCTAAACTATATGTCAGCTCATCAGTGACCGTTTTACCTGTCCAGGTGGTACCCGCAGCGAGTAGCTGTTCAACGGCGATAGCATTTTTGAGGGCATTGGATTGTTCTGCATACCATATTGGATTGCCTGCACCGGTACGAAACCCTTGTATATCGTAAACATCTTTGACAGCCAGCCTTAGTCCTTCTAACAGATGACTGGTAGTAGATGTGGGAACGATTGTTTTACCAAATCCTTCACTGAGAAATGCGCCGTTGAAGTCGGGTTGCAATGCGCAAGTGGTTATATTGTCCATTATGCACTCATCCAGCTAACATGGGCCGCGACAATCCGCCAACCTTCATCGAACTTGACCCAGCTTTGAGACTGGCGTCCTATTCTGGTTTCACTTGGACGAATGAAGGTAATATTTGCCACAGCAAAATTGTCACCGAAACTTGTAATATGACGGCTGGTGATTTGACGTGCAAGATTGTTGGCTGGTCTGCCCGCACGGAAATGTTGAATGGCATCATAGCCGACAAGATTTTCTGTCGCACCGTAGCGAAGGGTGTTGCTATGATTCCAGAACAACTGATCGAGCATGTTGGCATCATTGCTGACTAACGCACGTTCATAGGCATCAAATGCGATGTTCATTTCTTCTAGCGACATATCATTGTCAATTTGCATCAGGCAACCTCTAATTCCGGAAGAATGGTCGCTGTTGCATCAAATCGTTCGCCATGGTGATAGCAAAAGAGCGGTTGCAACATGCGTTCTGCGATTAATTCTGTTTTTTCATTGTCACGCAATACCCAGCGGCCACGTAAATCTTCCAGTACACTAACATCCGCGATGCCTCCAACCTTCAGTGTGCCCAATTTTCCTTCCATGCCAATCATGCGTGCAGCATTACTGGTGACCATTGCCACAACGTGGTTGAGTGGTAAACCCAGGGCCAGCATACTACTCATTGCAGAGACCAAACTAAAGCGTTGGCTGCCTTTGAAAATATGGACTTCTTCATCTGGATGTGAATCTGGTGTACCAGGTGGAGGTGGTACTTTGGTATTGTATCCATGCATGTCGGCGCCCAAGGTATCCGGTATGACCCCCGCATCCAACACGATACGTGCGGTTTTAAAACTGAAATGCGAGCCATGTCCCACATCGATTTTAAGACCACGTGCAATCGCTTCTTCAACCATGGGATGTAATGAGCCATTGAGTTCAACAAATCCCCCTGGATGACGGCTAAATGGATGCGCCAGAATATCTCCGGGTTTTAACATATCGACGACCTGATTGAAGATGCTGTCCGGATTGACATCACGTCCATTTTTTTCAGGTTTGGGCCAGAGTTGACCAAAATGAATGTAGACAGGCAAGTTCGCTTCGCGACCGATTTGTGTTGCCAATCGCATCACATCGACTCCCCATCGTGCAAAGCCGCCAATTTCCGCGTGTGCTTTTAAGCCACGAACGATATCCCGGTTATTGTTGGCTGCTTTGACAGTTGCGGCAACATCAAGGCATTCAGGACGATAAAGTTCAGGATAATAATGCCCCTCCAATCCGCCAACCAAATAGGCGGAAAGATAGGACAGCACTCTTGTTTTCGATTGTTCAATGACATACTGTCTAAAGCCGGCTAATGTAATGCAACTGGCGCCACCTTGGTCAACCAGGGTTGTGACACCTGAATACACGCCGCACATATCGGCATTTAGTCCAAAACGTCCTGTTACGCCTTGATAGATATGTCCATGTGTATCAATTAAGCCCGGCAATACCAATTTTCCTTTGCAATCGACAATGTTTGTATGTTCAGGTATGGTTGGAGATAAATCGGGGCCTATTGCAGCAATAACGGAGTCTTGGATCAGCACATCGAAAATGCCATCAAGATTTGCGGCAGGATCGATCAGGTGCCCACCCTTAAGTAATGTAGAAGTCATGTCTGTGGATGCGGTTGTTGAAAATATATGTGGTATACCGCATATTCCGTGCCAGCTTTTTTATTGTAATTTGCACCATCTTGGAACACATTGGCGATTTATTATTTACACGCGACTTTGTCGGCAGCAGCGCTGTTTTATGCATTAAACTCGTGATATGTTATGAAATGCTTGATTTATATTGAATCAGGCAGTCTTGTTAACCTGCATCATTGTCATGATTCAAAAAGAAAAAATCCCATTATTAAAAACCGAACTGAAATCTGCACAAACCAGTTCTTTGTTATTCTCCAGACCTGGTTTCTTACTCAGGCGCTTGCATCAAATTCATTGTGGATTATTTGCAGAAGAAACGAGTGAATTCAATATCACTCCCGTGCAATATAGTTTGTTAACTGCATTGGAAGAGAATGGCACACTTGATCAAAATTCGTTGGCGATTGAAATCGGTTTAGAACGCACCAGTGTTGCAGAAGTCTTACCACGTCTAGAAGCAAGAGGTTTAATAGAGCGGCAACAATCAATCAAGGATAAGCGCATACGCCTTGTCAAGTTGTCACGTAAGGGGAAGAGCCTTGCCCAGAAAATGCGACCTGCTGTACAGCGTGCACATGACCGGACAATTGAATATTTATTACCGGAAGAACGTGATTTTTTTATGTTGCAACTGATCAAGCTCGTCAAAATCAATAACGAACATAGTGTTGTCCCACTACGATTACGTTGATTTGAGTGAACGATTTTTGATGCTTCGCAATGAGGCAATATGTCTCTATAAATGCATTAAACAGGTGCATCTTGCACATGGCCCGTGTAATGCGTTTATTGCAGCTCAGGATAAATGAAAATGCTAGCGGGTGTTGGGGATGTTGGTATTGCCATATCAATGGCCAATATAGCGTCCAGGTTTGTGGTTAATCCATAGGAATGCATTTAACACGACGGCACCCAGAATCGAGTAAGCCACCCGGTCAACGGGTACAACCAAGAGCGCCAGCAGTACAACGATAATGTCGACTGCCATCTGTATTTTTCCTGCAGGGATGCCCAGCTTGTCTTGACAATAAAGCGACATAATTATCGCACCACCAATACTGGCATGATGTCTGGCTAAAAATAAAATGCCGCTACCTAACATCAATCCACCAAATACAGCGGCATATATCGGGTTGATATAACTCAATGTCACCATCATCCCGGAGAACTCGGTAAGGATGGATAAAAGGGCAATGGCAATAAATGTTTTAATGGTGAATGTTGGCCCCATCCGTTTCCAGGAAAACCAGTAAAACGGTAAATTGATGACAAAGTACAGTTTACCAAAGCTGATGTCAGTCCAGTAATGTAAGAGAAACGCGATCCCTGCCGTACTGCCAGTTAATATGCCTGCCTTGGTAAAGGCAATGATACCAACCGAAATAAATAAAGCGCCTATAAAAATTGCTTGGAAGTCATCAAAATAATTATGACTGGAAGAGTCGGGTGAGTTAGTGGTTGTCATTGATCGTCAGGTGCGTCAGCATTCTCTGAGTACTACATTGTTGGTCGATATGTATCCGATTATAAAGCAGTATCTGTGTAGCAGTAGGATATTTCCTAATGAATTTTCCAGATAGCATTGCAGGGAAACATGATTGCTAAAAGCCATCGCCGTGGATAAAAAGAATTAGGATGGCGACTTATCTGTTGATGAGTGACAAGCGAGTGCATTGTGGGCAATGTACTCGGGATCATTGATAGAACAAAGGTATATTACCTGCTGCTAAAGTATTTTTTACGATGTGCATACAGAGCAATTTACTGGTGGCTCAAATGTAAAATGCCGCCGCAGTAGCGGCGGCAATCATCGATTACCGCGGGAGCCATGTGGCTGTACTGCTACCTAGCTGTGGTGTTGTGCCAAACCATCGTGGTGGTGTTTCAGACATGCGGATAACTGGCCCTAAGCTTTTAAGGTCGCCGAGGTAACTTGCATTATCGTATACAGCATAAGCTTCGAATTCCTCGGGCTTGAGTTTTCCGTCGCTGTAATCAAAGTGCTCCAGTAAACCCTGACGTTGCAACAGCATGGCTGCCTGGCACAACGAGACTTGGACCCGGTATGTACCGCCTTCACGGGCGCGCCTAGCGAGGGCAATCATTGCACCGAATGACCCTAGAAAGCCAGTGATGAAATCGCACATGAAGACCGGTGTTAGCTTTGGTTGACCGGCTTGGGTTGCGATTCCTTGGGTATGGCAGATACCTGTTACCGCTTGCGCTACCTGATCCCAACCCGCACGGTCGGCAAATGGTCCGCCGGATCCAAAGCAGTTTACTGTCACATGTACAAGACCAGGTCTAAGTTTAACCAAATCGTCGACGCCAAAGCTATGTGCTAGCAGACGATGTGGACGGTAACCATCAATGAATACATCTGTATCCTTGACCAGTTCACGTAGTCGGGCAGCATCGTCGGCA